>JAMWDF010000116.1 GCA_023818865.1 Candidatus Omnitrophota bacterium | reverse complement strand
TCCAATGACTACGCCCATACCGTGGTCAATAAAAAATCTCCGCCCGATTTTGGCTCCAGGATGAATCTCAATTCCGGTAAGAAAACGGCTGATATGCGAAAGGATGCGGGCAAGGGTCTTCTCTCCCCGGCACCAAAGAAAATGAGCCAGCCGGTGCATCCAGATAGCATGAAGGCCAGGGTAAGAAGTCAAAACCTCAAAGGTGTTCCTGGCAGCCGGGTCTCTGGCAAAGACTGTCCGAATATCTTCCCTCATTCTGGTCAGGAGACGAAATTTCTTTGGCATTGCTGGCTAAAAAACCTAAGCCTTCTCCTCAAACTTGAAGGCCAACTAACCCAGGGTTTTCCATAATCGCCTTCAGTCTCTGAAAAAAGCGACCAGCGTACGCGCCGTCAATCACCCGATGGTCTAAAGACAGGCTTAATTTCATCAGAAGGCCTGCGCCAAAGGAATCTCCCCGGAAAACTATCCCCGGCCTCACAGCCCCTACTCCCATAATAGCCACACCAGGAGGATTGATAATTGGTTGAAAATTTTCCACCTGGTACATACCCAAATTAGAGATAACGAACCGACAATCACTGGTGTCTTCTCTCGTTAGCTGGCCTTTTCGGGCTTTTTCTGTTAGGGACTTGATCTCAGCAGAAATCTCCTTTAAGGTTTTCCTGGCAGCTGATTTAATTACCGGGACGACTAACCCTTCTTCCAGGGCGACAGCCAACCCAATATTAATTTCCCGGTAAAGCCGGATTTCATTATTAACCAAGGCGGCATTTAACAGAAGGTACTCTTTCATCGCTTGGGCGCAGTAGAAAACGATAAAGTCAGTGTAAGTGTAGTCCTGGCCCTCTTTCCTCAAGTAGTCCTTGAGAGAGGCAATTTCCTCCATTCTTACTGTCCCCTGAAGATAGTAGTGAGGAATTGTCGCTTTACTCTGACTCAGTCGCTCAGCCGTGACTTTTCTGATCGGTGTCCAGGAAATAACCTGGTACTCAGCGGCACCGGACTCCTCCAAATAATTGATGACATCTCGTTCTACAATTCGGCCCTCTGGTCCGGAACCAGTAATCGCACTTAGCTGTACTCCCTTTTCTTCGGCCAGTTTCTTTGCCCTGGGGCTCACCTTAATTCTTTCCGCTGGCTGACGACCAGCTGAAGGAAAAGGCGCCGCTGGTTCGGTTTTCGTTCCTTCTCTGGATTCCGAAACTGGAGGGCTTGAGACCTTTTCTTCTACCGGCTCGTCCGGAGTTTCTGTGAGATAAGCAATAACTGTAGTTACAGGAATGGGTTGGTCTGAAGGTGGGTAAAGTATTCGGCGAAGATATCCGCTGTGTGTAGATTCCACCTCAAAGTTGGTCTTGTCACTCATTACTTCAAAAAGGACTTCGCCTTTTTCTACCTTCTCACCTACTTCCTTTTTCCACGAAACCAGGTAACCCTCTTCCATCGTTTCGCCCAGCTTGGGCATAATTACTTCATAGGTCATCGGAGAACCTCCTTTACGGCCTGGCAGATTCTTTCCGGGTCAGGAATGGCCAGTCTTTCCAGAACCGGACTCTTGGGCATCGGAACATCCGCTCCCGCCACCCGTTTTATCGGAGCATCCAGCTCATCAAAAGCATTTTCCATGATCGTCATCCCGATTTCTGCGCCGGTCCCTCCGGTCTTACAGTCTTCTTCCACAATTACCACCCGGTGGGTTTTCTTTACTGTTTTCACAATTGATTCAACATCCATAGGTAAGAGAGTTCGCAGGTCAACGACCTCCGCGCTGATGCCTTCCTTCTCGAGCGAGACGGCTGCCTCCAGAGAAAATAGGAGCATCCGCGAATAAGTGATAATGGAAACATCCCTACCTGGTTTTTTCACTTCAGCCCGACCGATTGGCACAAGATACTCTTCTTCCGGTACCGGTCCCTTGGTATTGTAAAGCATTTTGTGCTCAATAAAGACCACCGGATTGTCATCACGGATTGAACTTTTCAGTAATCCTTTCGCGTCGGCGGGAGTAGCCGGCATCACCACTTTCAACCCAGGGATGTGGATTAGCCAGGCTTCTAAACTTTGGGAATGGTGTGCTCCCAAAGTCCGGCCAGCCCCGCCCTCAGTTCTAATGGTGAGGGGAACCTTGCATTTGCCCCCAAACATATACCTAATCTTTGCTGCTTGATTGTTAATCTGTTCCAACGCCAGGGGAATGAAATCAATATACATAATCTCCACCACTGGTCGCAGTCCAGTCAAAGCCGCACCGATTCCCAGACCAACAATGGCAGACTCGGAAATCGGAGTATCCTTGACCCTATCATCGCCATACTTTTTCCAGAGGTCAGCCGTCACACCATAAGCACCTCCGTAAATAGCCACATCCTCGCCTGCTACAAAAACTGCTCTATCTCTGGTAAGTTCTTCATCTAGGGCTTCATTCAACGCTTGACGATAGGTTATCTCTCTCATTTTTCTTTTCTCCCTCAACTCACGCGTACAGATCAGTGTAAAGCTCCTCTGGCTCTGGCCAGGGGCTATCTATGGCATACTCAGTGGCTTCTTCAATCGCCTGCTTTACCTGTTCCTCCAGTTGGGTTACTTCTTCCTGGCTTAGAATTCCCTGTTCTATCATTTTCCGCGAGAAATTTGGTATCGGGTCTCGCTCTCTCCAGAATTTTTCCTCTTCTCGGGTCCGGTAAACTCGGGGATCGCTCCGGCTATGGCCATAATAGCGGTAGGTATTAGCCACAATAAAACTGGGTCCCTGACCTGACCGGGCCTGGTTAACCCGCCGGCTAACACTTTCCCTGACTGCCAGAACATCCATACCGTCAACAGTTTCTGCTGGCATGTCAAAGGCTAAAGCTTTCTTGGAAAGGTCCTGGACAGCCGAGGCTCTTTTGACTGAAACACTCATGCCGTAAAAATTGTTTTCACAAATGTAAATCACTGGCAGCTGCCAGAGTGAGGCGATGTTAAGAGATTCGTAAAAGATGCCCTGATTGGTAGCGCCATCTCCAAAAAAGCAAAGGACTACCTGGTCAGTTTTTTTCATTTTTATTGAAAGGCCTGCCCCGGTCGCTAGGCCAATGCTTCCCCCCACCACTCCATTGGCACCAAGATTACCCTTGGAAACATCTGCCAGATGCAGGGAGCCACCTTTGCCCTTACACACTCCGGTTTTTCTCCCTAAAATCTCAGCCATCAGAGCCTTTAAGTCTCCATCCTTAGCAATGGCATGTCCATGTCCACGATGGGTACTGGTAATGTAATCGTCAGTCCTGAGAGCAGAGATAGCGCCAACAGCTACTGCTTCCATTCCCGCATACAAATGGGAACCACCCTCAGCAACATTTTTGGCTAAAAGCTCCATAATCTTATCCTCAAACTGCCTTATCTCCATCATTTGTTTTAACAGTTGTACAGCCAGGGTCTTATCCATCATTGCTTTCTCCTTGGTCAGAATTACTGGGAGTGACTACCACCTTCAGTCCCTGTCGGATTTCAGCCAGATGCAATGCCTCGTGAATCTGTTCCAAAGGCAAGATACTGGTCAGGTAAGCCTTAGCCGTTATATCCTTCCGGGCAATTAACCCGATAGCCAGTTCGTTATCCCGGGGAGCAGAACCGTGGGTTCCGACAATCATAAACTCACCGTAGTGAACCAGGTTGCTATTAAGATTGATGACTGGTTTCTCTTTGGGCAACCCGCCAAAGAAATTAACCGAACCTCTCTTGGCTACAAGTTCAACGGCTTTCTCTTGAGCTTGGTGAGAAGTAGCGGCGACGATGACCCGCTCAGCCATCCGGCCAGCAGTCAACTGTTTCACCTTCTCAACAATATCCTCACGGGAAAGGTCAACCAGGATTGCTCCGGTAAACTCCGCCATTTTCAGTCGTTCCGGCAGCACCTCAGCCAGAATAACCTGGCCAGCGCCTACAGCTCTGGCCAACTGGGCGTGCAAGCAGCCGATGGGTCCGGCACCAAGTATCAAAACTGTATCTCCCAGACCAACCTGACTCAGTTTCTGGCCATTGATCACGCAGGCCAAAGGTTCAGCCAAAGTCGCTTCCGTAAAGGAAACACCCTGGGGAATATGGTTTACACAGCCATTGGCTACCGCTGCAGCCGGCACCTTCATCTCTTCGGCGAAGCCTCCGTCATAATGATAACCTATGGCTTTTAATTGGTCGCACATAGTTTGATATCCGCGACGGCAATAATGACACTGGCCACAGGGAATAGCTGGGGCGACAATCACTCTATCACCAGGTTGATAATTGGTTACTCCGGCGCCGCATTTAATTACAACCCCAGAAACTTCGTGGCCAGTAATTCGGGGAAAAACTATATGTTTATGTCCATGGTGATAAACCTTCACATCCGTTCCACAAACAGCACAGGCTTTTACCTGAATCACCAGTTCCCCTGGACCAGGTTTCGGCTCCGGCACCTCTTCCAGCTCAAGATTCTCAACGCTTTTCAGAATGGCCGCCTTCATTCTTCATCTCCTGGTAGGCTACTTTTATCTTTTCCCGGACCCTTCGGTCTTCAAGACCACATACTTCTGTGAGAAAAATATCCAGCCCTTTCTCTTTCAGGAATGATTGAACTCTCTGGGCCTGGGTATCCTCAGTTTCATTATAGCACAGGCAGGCACCGGCGACTAAACAGATTGAGTCTGGAAAGATACCTTGATTGAGGCAAAGGTTAATTGCTCCAACAATTCTTTCCTTCGGGCCAAGTTTCCTCCAGGGGTCCCGACCTACTCGGGTGACTGTGTCAGCCAAAAGTCGGTTCTTAAACCGAGCAAAAAGGTCGTCAAAGTAACTTTCCACCTCGGCTCGAGCAAACCGATGTGCCCGTATCAATGCTTCGCTGGCTTCTTTTCTCACGCCAGAAACGATTTGGGCGATGCTCTCATCTTCCATCGCTTCCCAAATAAATCGGTATCCTTTCTGCCAGCCCAGGAAGGCTAAGGCGGCATGGGTAAGATTATGACCGTAAAGCTTCAGTTCCTCATAGGGAACCAGGTTATCTACCGGGTAAAAGGCTTTTATGGCCGGCACTCCCCCCTTAAAAGACAGCCGGGAAACTGGAAGAACACAGTAGGGTTCCACAGTTACTAAAAGAGGTTGGATTTTTCTTTGTTCCTCACTGAGAGGAGCCACCATCCGACTGACCACGGTTTCTACTAAACCAACATTCGTTTGCAAATACTGCCTCGCCGGGCCAGTAAGATGAATTTCAATAGATTGTCTGAGTACTGTGGCGCTTTGCAATAGATTCTCGCAAATGACGATGTCAAGGTAACTATTAGGTTTCTCTCTTACTCTTTGTTCAATATGGGCAGCCAGGAGAGGACTAAGAGAAACTAAATTGTTGGCTCCAACTGCGGTAAAGACTAGAGAAACATCCATCAATTCAAACAAAATATTTCCTTTCTCAGAAAGGTGATAGGCTTTTAGGTGGTTAATAGACTTTTCCCTTTTTTCTTCGCCCAGTATCCAGAGTGGATAATGCCCCATCTTATTGAGCAAATTTATCACCTCTGGAACCACATCTACAAAGACTAAGAAGTAACCCTCCGCTGCACAGATATCGCCGATAAAACCTCGGCCTATCTGTCCAGCCCCAAAAATAACTGTTTTTTTGTTCACAGCTTTATTTTATCACAACAGGCTACCTTCTCCTTCACTTGCCTCCAGCTCATCCTGTTTCGCTCGGAATTCATCAGTGCCTTTCTTCAGTTTCAGAACCAAGGTTATTGTTAACTTGGAGATAAGCTGGAGATAAGGTAAAATAATATAGGTAAGGGGCAGTGGCTCAATGGGAGAGCGTCCGCTTCGCATGCGGAAGGTTGCCGGTTCGACTCCGGTCTGCTCCATTGAGAAGGTAACCTTAGGGATGTCTGAAGGGGGCATCCCCTTCAGGTTTGGGGAAGAAGACTAAGAAGGGGCTTGCCCCTTCTTAGGGAGCGGAAGCGACGGTTGCCGGTTCGACTCCGGTCTGCTCCACCAGGAAAAAGGAGATTAAACTACGGCTGCGGCTTCGGTCTACCTTTCTCTTGTTCGCGGCCTTATCAACCTTTGAGAAGATAATGAGGCAAAAATATTGTTTGATTACCAACGATGACGGCTGGGACTCGCCTGGATTGGCCGTATTAAGAGAGTCGGTAGAACCATTTGTTCCCCTGGTTGTCGCGCCAGAGGGAGAACGCAGCGCTATCAGTCACGCAATAAATCTAAGTTCTCCGGTGCGGGTGAGAAAAAGAGAAATTAAAGGAGTCATTCATTACATCTGCACCGGAACCCCAGTTGATTGCATAAAACTTGGAGTTAAAGTGCTTTCAAAAAACAGACCGTCACTAGTTCTATCTGGTATTAATATCGGACCAAACCTTGGTATGGACCTACTTTACTCCGGCACTGTTTCTGCCGCAATGGAGGGAGCCATTCTCGGGTTACCTGCTGTCGCCTTATCTCTGGCTGGCTACGACCACCTTTTCTGGAACACCGCCAGCCAGGTAGTCAGACTAATAATCAGCCTATGCCTTTCCAGCAAATGGCCGGCTGATACGTTGTTGAATGTTAACATACCCAATGTCGCCCTTACGGAACTCCGCGGGTATAGGGTTACCTATCAGAGCGAGTCAAGATTTCAGGAAAGTTATGAGTTGCGCCATGATCCAAGAGGACGACCTTACTATTGGCTAAAGGGCAGATTTAAGGGGAAAAAAACCGAGCCAGGCAGTGACGTAGAAGCGGTCCTAACTAATTTCGTTTCTATCTGTCCCCTTCGGTTGAATCTTACTCACTATCAATTTCTCAAGACGCTTAAAAAGAAGTTAGCTACCCTGATTTGATTCTTTTACACTTAGGAGTTAAAATTACATTGAGGAGGAAAAATGTCAATTACTTACCGACCTCACAATTTAAGGAGAAAAAGGAAAATAGGTTTTCGTGCTCGAATGCAAACACGTTGGGGCCGAAAAATAATTAACCGCCGTCGAGCTAAGGGACGTCGGGTCCTGTCAGCGTGAAGAAATCGGTTGTTCTCCGTCTAAAAAAAAATGGTGTCCGGGTTTCTTGTCCCTGGTTGGATGTCCTCTATAATCCTAGGGAGGCAAAACTCAAAATAGGCTTTGTGACAGCCAAAAGCACCGGCCCGGCAGTGAAAAGGAATAAAGTAAAAAGGATTATCCGAAACTTCTGGCGGGTAAGGTTTAACAGCGGTGAAGTGCTATTCATTCTGAAAGATAAGGCAAGTGAACTTCTGAGTGAAGACTGGAAACAAGTACTCTCGGCAGTAATTGCCCAACTAAATAGCAAATTGGTTTCCTTAGCAAACAAAAGGGAGAAATGAAAAATCAGAAGCAAAACTTTGAGCAAAGGTTAACTCGGTTGGTTATTACTCTTATTAAATTTTACCGGGTCTTAGTCTCTCCCTTCCTGGGCCCCTGCTGTCGCTTTTACCCCAGCTGTTCTCTTTATGCTATGTTGGCCCTGGAAAAATACGGGTTACTTAAGGGAATGTATTTGACTGTACGAAGATTGGCTCGCTGTCATCCCTGGGGCGCTGGGGGTTACGACCCGGTCTGATTTTTTTATTTGGAGAAAGATATGAAAGAAGAATAT
>JAMWDF010000115.1 GCA_023818865.1 Candidatus Omnitrophota bacterium | reverse complement strand
GATTTACCAGGAGAAACGATGGTGAAAACGTGTCGGTTACCTTTAGCCGTTCAGAAAATTTTTGCCGCTAGTCACTGTGGAGTGGCTTTTCTCGGTGGTTCTCTTACCACCGGGGTGGGAGCCAGTAATACCGCGGAAACTTCCTGGCGGGCTCTTTTTCTTAAATATCTTTACCGAAAATATCACCCGGTTTATCACAACCAGGTGAGTGAAATCATGGGCGCGGTTGGAGCCAGCGAGTCATTTGTTACTGCCTTTACCCTTGAGCGAAATGTCCTGCCGCACAACCCAGACCTGGCTCTGGTGGAGTTTTGTGTGAATGATCGGGGAGTACCTGATAAAACCCTGGTCTTAAAAGGAATGGAAGGAATTGTCAGAAAACTCCTTCAGGCGAAGGGCCGATGTGATGTTATGATTTTGGGGACTGGCTGTCGGCCAGGGACAGACCCGACTACTCCCGATGGTTCGGTGGACCATTCCCTGCACCGAAAGATAGCCGATTATTATGACCTACCGTTTGTAGACATTCAGCGGTATATTTACCAGGCTTTGAGACATCGGGGACAGAAGTGGGATGATGTTTCCATTGAATTTGAAAAAAAGGATAATGTCCATCTTAATGACTACGGCAACTGGTTGGCTTTTGAAGCGATCCGGGATTGCTTTGAAGAAAATGTAGCTGCTTTCTTGCAGGGCAACAAGAAAGACTGGCGGGAGGCAATACCACCGCCTCTGATTTCTGACGAATTACAGTTTACCGAGCTGGTAGACCCTTCCAGATCTTCTGAGGTCGTTGTTGAGGGTAACTGGCAGCGAAAAAGTCCGGAATTGGTTCCCTGGTATTTTGATAACTTGCTGGTGGGGACTCCTGGCTCCCGGATGGTTTTTCGCTTTCAGGGAACAGCGGTGGCTGTTTTCGGCTTAATGTATAACAATGGGTTGAAAGTGAATGCGGTTCTTGATGGCAAGAAAGTTCCAGGGCCTTACCTTCTTCACTTCATTGAATTCGGGAAAGGTTTTGTTTTGGCTCACGGATTGCCCTACGGCCAACATACCTTGGAACTGACAGTGGCTGAACCAAGCCGGCGGCATAACAAATTAGAAAATCCCACCGCCCAGATTGCCTACCTGGGAGTAGGTGGAATAAGAGGAGGATGAAATTTGCCGGTTGCTGCTCAACTGGAAATCCAGGGCTTCATTCGCCTGGGCATTTGGATTGATTAACGAGACTAGCCAGTGGAGAAAAGTTTAGCGGCCAAGGGAAGATATAAGCCCTATCTGTTGACGATTTTATCAATGGGGCTTATCTTTCCTGTTTTCTCTCTGGATGCCGTTTTTTCCCTTTGCCGAAAAGCAATTAAACACTATCTGGACACAGGCCAAAAAATACAGATTCCCGACCTCTCAGGGATTTTCCAAGAGAAAATTCCTGTCTTTGTTTCTCTAAGAAGAGGAAATCAGACCAGGGGTTGTGCCGGAACTTTTTCTGCGGAAAGAAGTTTTGCTGAAAATCTTATAGATTTTTCAATCATTGCCGCCACTCAAGATTTCCGGTACAGGGCCATTGATGAGCAGGAATTAGAAGAGATAATGATTCAGATAACAATTCCTGGTAAGCCAATTGAAATAAGCTCTCTGGCTTCTTACAATCCGGAAAGCGAAGGTCTGGTTGTAGAGCAAAGGGGAAGGTATGGAGTTGTTTTGCCAAGAGAAGCAAGAACAGCCCAATACGCTCTGAAAATAGCTTTAAGAAATGCGGGGATAGACGATGTTCAGGCGGCAAGACTGTTGAAATTTAAGGCACGGATTTTTCTGGAGGGAAAGAAATGAAAGCTTTTTTCGCTTTTTGGGCCTTTTTCATTATTACCAGTTGTTTGGCTGACACCGTTACCGGGGTTATTTATGAGGCTGGCAAACAAGCTATTCCTGGGGCAAAAGTTAGCATTTTTAGGTCAGAGGAGAGCAAGGTTCCTTTAAAAACAGTTCTTTCTGGCAAGAATGGTCAATTCAGGTTTGACAATTTAACCCCTGGATATTACAGAGTTGTCGTCTCAAAAGCATTTTTTTGTGATGGAAGTCTTGGCCGGATAGAAGTTAATCAGGCAAAATTTGGAATTGTAAGTTATGAGATTGTTCTGAGTCGGCCTGGTTCAATCAGCGGCTTTGTTTATGACCAAGAAGGAAAGGCTATTTCGGGGGCAGAAGTAGTATGGGGCGGAAGGAAAATAAGAACGGATAAAAAAGGTGTTTACAAAATTAATGGAGTAAATCCAGGTTATCACTACATCTATGTTAGTGCCCCTGGTTTTGTAAAGGAGTCTAAGAGTTCTTTGCTGGTTAAAGAAGGAAAAGAAACTGCAGGAATTAATTTTGTTCTTTCGCCTGCTGGCCAGGTTAAAGGAAATGTTGTTGATTATCATTCTGGGAAACCGATAAAGGGTGTTCATATAAGTTGTTCTGGTCCCACATATGTACCAGGAAAATCTGAGATTGACGGAAACTTTTTTATAGATGGGTTGAAACCAGGAACTTACCAGATGTATTTCTACAGGCAGGGATATGAACATTTTGAGTTGAAACTTAATGTCCTCGCGAGGGAAAGTGTTGATATTGGAACCACCAGATTGAAGCTAAGGGAAAAGTATTTTTATCCTGTTTGGCGAGAGTGGATTTTTACTCCTGGAGAAAAGGTCAAACTTTACTTTAATGCCTTCAGAATACCTTCGGTCACTGTTGAAATTTTTGAAATAGATGTCTTCAATGAGATTAACAAGGCCAAATCAAAAAATCTTAGCTTACGCGATATTCTGAACTCTGCTGATCTCTCGGGAAAGGAACCAGTTTATACCAAGAAATTTGATATCTCTTATCCACAGCCGTTAAGCGAACTTTACGAGAGACAAATTGATACTGGTAATTTTTCTGAGGGGGTTTATCTCTGGGTGATAAAGCCAGAAGGGCTTTCTGAAAAACGGCAATGGTTTGTGGTTTCAGAGGTCGGCTTTGTCTCAAAGTCCTGGGAAGGAAGGGCGGAGATAACGGTATTTTCAATTTCAAAAGGAAGGGTGAAAGAGGCTTCTGTTTACATTTTTGATGACCGTTGGAATCTTATAAAAGAAACAAGAACCGATCATAATGGGCAGTTTGGTCTAAGTGAATTACGAAGATTCATTGTAGCAAGCGGAAGTTCATTCGCTTTTTCAGAACAGACCGGGAGTGTTTCCGAAGGTTATTCTGAAAAGCGTTCAGTCTATGCGTATACTGATCGACCGGTGTACCGACCTGAGCATACCGTTTACTTTAAGGCAGTTGCAAGAGTTGATCAAGGACACCGTTATAGCCTTCCTGAGTTCTCAGACTGCTTAGTAAAAATTATTGCTCCGGATGGGACCGTGTTGTCTGAAACTTCAGCAAAGCCGGCCCAAAGTGGTTCGGTTTACGGAGAATGGCTCATCCCAGAAGATTCCCCAACTGGAGTTTATACCATTGAATTTCTTACCAGAGGAAAAGATGAATTGGCTGGTAGATGTAATTTTAAGGTTCTTGAATACAGAAAGCCGGAGTTTTCCATAGAGACAAAGCCAGCAAAATTCATTTATCTTCCCGGAGAGAAAATTAAGGTTGAAGTTTTGGCAAAGTACTATTTTGGGGCACCAGTTAAGAATGCCGAGATTATGTGGGCTGTTTATTCAAGAGAGATATGGGAAGATGAGTCTGCAGAGGAAGAATATGAAAATGAAGGGTGGTGGCGCGGGGCCCTTGTTTCTTCCGGTAGCATGAAAACAGATGAAAAAGGACTTGCGTTTATTGAAATTCCGACAAAAGCTTCATATGAGAGAAAAGAAACTTACACCATTGAAATTAGAATGACAGATTTAAGCCGGAGAGAAGTGACTTCCACCCGGCAGATTCTCATTTTACCAGGCTGCTTTGAAATTATTGTCTCCAGCGATCGGTATGTTTATGCAGCTGGGCAGGAGATTCCGGTGACTATCAGCTTAAGGCACTATTTCACCCCTTCAGCCCGTGAAAAACAGCCACTGGCCATTTCAGTAAGTCAGGAGAAATATGAGGCTAAGAAAAGAAGATGGAGTTTTACAGAGGTGCTGCATAAGGAGATTACAGTTGAAGGAGCCAGAACAACAATTAAGATAAAACCAGCAGCCACAGGTTATATTAAAATCTTAGTGCGGGGCACAGACCAATACCACAACATTATCACTGGAACAAGATATGTCTGGATTTCCGGTCGGGATTATTCCTGGCAGCCCAAGAAGGAAATAGAAGTTATTTCTGACAAAAATCAGTACGGGGTGAACGAAATAGCCAAAGTTCTTATCAATTCCGCTCATCAGGACCTGGTTCTTCTTTTTACTATTGAAGGGCAGAAATTGTTTGAAAGTAAGGTTATTGAAATGCAGGGAAATTCTTATTTACTTGAGATACCCATTAAAGAGGAATATTCTCCCAGGGTTTACCTTTCTGTCTCCGCAGTCAAAAACAAGAATTTTATCTCCGGCAGCAAGCCACTGAAGATTGGCGACAATGAAAAGCTTCTAAATGTTGAGGTCACCCCAAACAAAAACGAATTCCAACCAGGAGAAACCGCTAATTACAAAGTAAAGGTAACGGATTTCCTGGGAAGACCTGTTTCAGCTGAACTTTCAATGGCTGTTGTTGACGAATCAATATATGCTATCTCAGGAGAACTTGTGCCAAAGATTGAGGATTTCTTTTATGGAAACAAACCCAACCGTGTTTCCACTTCTTATTCTTTTTTTCGCTGGCATTATGGTGGACCGGGAAAAGATTTTCCCCGGACAGATATCAGGAAAAAATTTAAGGATACAGCTTTCTGGCTCCCTTTCACTGTGGCTGATGAAAACGGCCTTGCTAAGGTAAGATTTGAATTCCCTGACAATCTTACGACCTGGAGGTCAACAGTCCGCGCAGTAACCTCTGATACCCTGGTGGGAACAGGAGTTAACAAAGTCATAACAACAAAGCCGCTTATTGCCAATTTGGTTACCCCGAGATTCCTTGTTGAAAACGACAGGCTTTTGATTTCATCTGTTATCCATAACCGGACAGGGGAAAAACGACAAATTCATGTAAATCTCAAGGCAGCAGGTTTAGACCTTCTTGATGAACCGGAAAGAACTATTGAGGTTGAAAATGAACAGTCAACAAGGGTAGACTGGAAGGTAAAGGTAAATTCAGAGACGAAGGCGACAATCACTTTATTCGCCCAATCACTTCCTTATAAAGATGGTATGGAAGTTACCCTGCCGGTGTTTTTCCCTGGCAGCGAGGAAAGATATGTTTTTGCTGGGAGGTGCGAGGAAACAAAAGTGGATACATTTTATCTACCTTCAGGGGTAATTCCTAGGTCCATTGACGCAAGAGCATATATCTATCCTTCACTTGTCTCAGGATTGTTTACTTCTCTTGATGAGCTGGCAAAATACCCCTATGGTTGTGTTGAACAAACACTGAATGCTTTCTTACCGGCGATTCAGGTAGCAGATACACTGACGAGAATCAAAAAAGAAGACCTTTATCTCCTGGCGCGGCATAAAAAGGAGTTTGAGAACTTGGTTATCGGACTGCCCAAGAAAGTGGCAGACGGATTGGTGAAACTTTACAATTATCAGAATGAAGATGGCGGATGGGGATGGTGGCAGAGAGAGGCAAGCAATCCCTATACGACTGCCTATGTCGTTTTTGGTTTTGCCCAGGCTAAGAAATGTGGTTATCTCATCAACGAAGAAAGGCTTGATAAGGCGAAAAGTTTCCTAAGAAGCAAAATATACTCCACGACTGACTATAACGAGAAAACCTTTATGCTTTATGCGCTTGATCAGGCTGAAGACAAGGATGAGCAAGTAATCGGGGAAATTTATAAGAATAAAGAAAAACTTAATCCTTACACCCTGGCTCAATTCTGTCTTATTTTGCATAATAATGGTGACTCCCGGGCAAGAGAACTCCTTGATTATCTATGTAGCAAGATGAGCCGGCTCACTCCATTTTTATATTACTGGTGCGCAGAAGACGGGAATTATTCCTGGATAAATCATAACATTGAAGCAACTGCATTCGCTCTCCGGGCGATACTGGCGATTGACCCCAAGAGGATTGAGCTCCCGGGGATTGTGAGGTATCTGGTGATGAGAAAAAGGGGAGGAATGTGGTATTCAACAAAGGATACCGCCGTGTGTCTTTTTGCTTTTACAGATTATCTCAAAATCTTTGATGAGCTTTCCCCTGATTATCTCGTTTCGCTTTCTGTCAATGGTTCAACTTTAGCCCGGGAAAAAGTGGACAGAAAAAGCCTGGAAAAATTTTCCACCTCAGTAACTTTGCCGGCTGAAAGTTTTGCCGCTGGAAAATTCAATGCCATAAAAATTGAAAAACAGGGAAAAGGTAACCTGGATTATTCTCATGTAATCAGATGTTCAGTGAGAGATATGTTTATGACTGATTTTGATGGTGGTTTTAAAGTCTCAAGACGATACACTGAGCTTGAACCCAGGGAAGGAGGTGAGGAAAATGGAAATAAGATCCATGTTTATGATGATATCCAAAGAGTTTTGAAAAGCGGAGAGAGAATAAGGGTAGAGATAAAAATTTCGGGAGGAGAAAAATATGAGTATGTAATGATTGAAGACCCAATTCCTGCCGGTTTTGAAGTTGTTGACGAACTTCAGGGTGATTCTTGGTGGTATTGCCGGAGGGAAGTAAGGGATGAAAAGGTTACATTTTTTACCTCAATTTGGGGTGAAAAGGAAAAAACCATTGTTTATTATTTAAGAGCAGAAACCCCTGGTCTTTATCATATACTGGCTACCAAGGCCCAGTTGATGTATCTCCCTGAAGTCTGGGGCCGCTCTCAGGGAAGCTTACTGACAGTTGAATAGATATGGGGAAAAATTTTTTAAACTCATTTTTCTTTCTTCTCCTTTTTCTCGGAGCTATTTCTCAGGCTGATAATTTTATTTTTCAATGGTCTTCATACACGACTTACTTCCGAAAAGACATAGATGACAGAGGCATAAACATAGAAAATGCGGCCAGATATCTGGATGGTTTTACCCTTTGGCCCAAGACAATTTTTTCTTTCAATGAAGATGTCACCTCAAATATTCCTCAGGAACATCTCGGGGTAGCCTCAATCCTTTCTGGTGAGAGGATAACTCCAGGCTTTGGTGGAGGCTTATGTCAAGTTTCATCCACATTATATGCAGCATCGTTGTATTCAGGCCTTTCTATTTATGAACGAAAAGGACATTCCAAACCGGTAAGTTATATTCCCCCAGGCCTAGACGCTACAGTTTCAAAGGATGACGGCTCAGACCTTAAGATTTTCAATCCATACAATTGCCAGCTGCTAATTAGAGCTGCGGTTAAAGGAAATTGTCTCACCGTATCAATTTGGGGACCGAAGCCAAAACCTCGCGAAGTAAAAGTTATCCTGGGTAGACCGGAAAGGATTGAAAATTTCATATACACAACAACCCAGCGTCACATTCTTACAAAAGGGAAGGTAATTTTTTCAGAGATTGTTTCAAGGGATAAGTATATTATATCAGATTAGTTTGAGCATTATCTGCCAGTACCCAATAAAGATTTTCTTCCTGACGGTTGGCCACTTTGACAAGAAAACTCAGGTGGTAGAAAGCCAATAATACCACCAATTTTCTCTACCTAAATAGCT
>JAMWDF010000114.1 GCA_023818865.1 Candidatus Omnitrophota bacterium | reverse complement strand
AGCGCTGAAAGCCTTGACTGAATATCTTCAGCGCCGGCCAACTAATGCCAGAGCCCTTTTTGTCAACCGGTTTGGCAAACCTCTGACTGCTAGAAGCGTGGAAAGACTAATCCAGAAATATGCCCGCCTGGCTGGACTTGACCGGCCGGTCACTCCCCATACCTTCCGGCACAGTTTTGCCACCCACCTGCTTGATCGGGGGGCAGACTTACGCAGCGTTCAGGAGCTCCTTGGGCATGAACATATCACCACCACTCAGATTTACACTCACCTTACTGTGGAGAAATTAAGGGAGTTTTACCAGAAGGCTCATCCCCGAGCCCGATGAACCGGTGCCTGACCAGTCGACAAAGTCAAGCGGTAGAGAGAAACTGGATTGTCATAAAACCATAACCGGGCTAACCTTAACGCTTCATTTTCCTTCAAGCTGCCTCGCCGAATCCGGGTGGAGAGTAGTTGAACAATATCTTCTCTAGCCATAACCAGGTGGCCGTAAACCTTTTCCACCGGGTCACGGTAATCACCGCCAAAGGCCAGAATCTTGTTATTGGGCAAGAGGTCCAGGGCTTCATCCAGAGATTCAGTAGCAAATTTCTGGGAAATGATATGGGTCCAACAGAAGTTCAGCCAGACATTGGAAAACCCTTTAGCTAACATCAAGGTTTCTCTCACCCAGGGGTATCCGCAATGGTAGATGTCAAACCGGGTTTCCGGGTGACGTTGAAGAAGCGGGATCAAATGGAGAGGATGGAGACGACGAAAATCACCCCAGTAACCGGTATGCACTGCCACCACCAGGTTCTCCTTACCTGCCAGGTTAACCATCTCTTCGGTAATATAATCCAGTAAGGGATGGCTGAGGGGAAAAGTGGGCCATCGTCTGGGAGGCTCTCTTTTTGCTTTTCCAGTGATAATTCTTTTAAAAAAAGACAAGGCCTGGCGTCGGCTGGGCGGTCCGAACGGCTGGGTCATCAGTTTTAATCCGACCGCACCTTCTTTTTTCACTTGAAGCAGGTAGCGGCGACAACTCTCCAGGTAATCATCCAATGAGCCAGTCCGCCGGCCAGCGGCAAAAGGCGGATAAAGAAGTTCTTCTGATGTCTCCATTGGATAGGTCAGGGGCATAATTGGCTTCAGCAGCTCGCTTTCCGTTCTCGTTCTGCCACATTGAGTTAGCACTACCTGAATTCCACCCGCCTCTTTCAAAATCCGCTGGTATATCCCTGGCTGGTTCATCTCTTTCATTCTTTCTGAAATCTTTTGGTAGTTGCCCTGGTTTATATCATTCTCTCCGTAAAATTTCCTAATAGCGATGAGGACTGCCCGGGAGTAAGAAGTATAGCGAATTTTCTCCCAGAATGGGGCAAAAAGACGCCAGCGGCTATCCAGAGAAATATCCTCCTTAGAGAGTAACTGAATCTCGTTTTCAGCCATACCCGCTCTGGCTAAATCTCCTTTGGTGTAATGGGAAAACAGGGTAAACAGATCAACTTTTCTTGCTACCCGCACGCTTTCCGGAGGAAGGTGCTCGTGACAATCAACAACTTTTATTTCTTCTATGGCCTCAAACAGTTTTTCTCTCAGTTTATCCCTGGGCATCAATTTCTCCCTCCAGAACTCACCGGACGACCATTGTCTCTATCTCTCTGGCCAGTTTCTCTAAGGATTTTCCCTCCCCTTTGACTTTCTTAACCCTCCAGAATTCTGTGTGGACTATGAAATTACCTGGCTCCACAACTTGTAGCGGACTAAGAGTCTCCAGTTCCAGAAACTGGGAATTAGTGTATACCTCCACAGTACAACCATAGTCCGGGTAGTCGCCATTTTTTTTCTGGAAGGTTTTAACAAAACCCATTCCTGCCACCCAGTAAGCAGCCCAGTCAGGCCTAGCAGCCGTTCCAATTTTCACTGGAGAACTGGCTTTCTGGTCCTGAGCTAAAAAAAGGTAATCCTGGGTAAAGTGAAAACGGCGGTCGCTCAAGTCGGTATAAGGCCAGAGGGTGAGGTGCCGGTCTGGTAATAACCCGGTATCATCTACCTTAGCTGGACGGCAGGGAATGATGGCTGTTCCATCAGGTCTCATCACAGAAAGGGCCCAGGCCGATAGACTAATTGGCCAGCGGCTGATGTTAGTGATAGTGTGAACCACCTCCAGAATTCCTTCTTCCCTTGGCGTCAGCCGGATGGCTTTTCTCACGGAATTAGCCAGTTCCGGTTTTCCACTGATAACAACATTTTTTCCCTTGATGGAGATATCTACAGGTTGATCATCCAGAGAATAGGAACGAGGCATGGCTTCTGGGGATGTCCACAACCGGTGTCCACCGTAAATGTGCCAGAAACCATCAGGAGTTTTAACTCCGGTTTCTGGCAAAACTTCAAACAAGTTGAAATCAGGCCTTTCCTTGGAGGAAAGCCAGAGAATTCTCGGCCCAATATCAGTCGCCACACCCACCACCAATGAGCCCAGGGTAAAACTCTTGATCTTGAAGCCTCCCACTTCTTTCGGACCCATTTTGCCTCCTGTTTTTCTCACTTAAATTTCAGCTCTTGCTTACTGCTCCAAAAAGGGTTTGTATCCTCTTTCGG
Organism: Candidatus Omnitrophota bacterium; assembly: GCA_023818865.1. GTDB lineage: Bacteria > Ratteibacteria > UBA8468 > B48-G9 > DSTR01 > JAMWDF01. Next base: position 5,180 of record JAMWDF010000114.1, on the reverse strand, counting down.
AAAAATGGTAAAAACCAGGGCAGCATTAGGTGCGTTCCCGGATACCAAAGAAGCGGAGGATGAGCCAACCTGTGCCTTAGCCGGAAAGCGCAAGAAAAAGGGACAACCAAGTCAAACAGCCCGTTGATCATCAGAATCTCCCGGTCAACCACCCAGGGAGCTAAGGTTAGCGGGTCGTAAATGAAGCAATATCGGGGCAGAAGGGGAATCTGAGAATATAAGGAGTTTTTCAAAATCCAGCGATAGGTAGCATGCATGTTCCGGCACGCCTTTCTTGGGCAATCCTTTCTCAGGATGAACCGGAGTAACCCTCTCCAGGTTAGGCCTTCGCAGTCACCGCCGCTAACCAACAAGAGAATCTTTCTGATCCGCCTTTTTAAGGTAGCCAGAATGATGCCAGGAAAAGCGCCGGCACTCACAGCAATAAGAAAAAATTCCTGGTTGCAAGTCCCAGCAAATTCTTCCCAAAAAGCCATTGCCCCACCCATCAGCGCTACTTGCTGCTTAATCTGCAAGAAGAACTCCCGGTCTGACTTGGGAAAAGGATTGTCCGTCTGAGGCAGGACCAGCGGATGACCTTGCTCCATCAGAAAAGAAAATTTCTTCACCAGAAGATTCTTGCTCCGCCTGGTAGCACCTGCGCCAGGGAAAAGTAAGACTGGAGATTTTCTCTTTTGCTTGAAAAAAAAGGAGATAACCGGCGTTTCCTCATTACCAGCCTCTACTGAATAAACTCCATTTTTCTGCTTAGTTCGGATCAGATGAAGGGGAGTTTCACCCGAAAATAATTCAGCTAAATACCTCAGGGTTATATCTACCTGTTCCTGAGCTAACCGAGAATCAACCGTTAGATTCTGGAGTAACTGGCTCATAGTTAAGAACTGTTCAATTCGCTATGTTACCACAAGTTACAGGCTACCGACAATCTTGCCCTCCTGCTAACTGAGAGTGCGCCTTTATAGCATCATGAAGAGAAACAACTTTTCTGTGTTATTTCTTGGAAGGGGGGCTATTTGGTATAATAGGTTGAGAAAACAGAGACAAATATGGACAGAAAAACAACTCTGGCTGTATTGTTGTCAGGCACTTTAGGTATGCTCGCTTCAGCCGGACCGATGAGAAACATCCTCTGGGACGGCGGATTGGAGACAGGTTATGGTAATTGTTTTTGGGGAACTATCCTAGGAAATTACGGTCCTAATCGGCGTTCGGCCTGGTCAAACGGGATGGTGAAACTCCAACAGACCGTGGCCAGCCGTTGTTATTGGTTGGAGGAGGGAAATTACGCCCTGGGCGTCTGGGTAAAAAGAGCGCCAGGGTTTGAAAAAGAACCCTTTGTAGTGACAGTTTTGCTGACCAATCTTAACCACTATAAAGATAAGGGAAAAAACGAATACAGAAAGAAATTTCCAGTGCCTGAAGGGGAAGGAATCCATCGTCTGGGTTGGTCATTTTCGATCAAGGAAGCCCTTCGGCCTCATTTCCATGTAGAAATCTCTGTTTCTACTGGACCGGGAGAGGGTCTATTTCTTGATGCCGTCAGTTTGACACCGGGCACTGAACTTCCCGAGAAAATGATTCCAGCCGCTGATATTGAAGCCGGTTTTTTCATCCCTGAAGAAACAGGTATTTACACCGATGGCGAAGAAAGAATCGTGGAACTATTGATTGCTAACCACGGGCCAGAAAAGAAAACAAAGGTTCACTGGTCTGTTTACAACTTTCTGGAACAGCTGGTTAAACAGGGAACAGTGGAAGAAGTCTTCCCGGCAGAAAAAACTGTGAAGCACCGAGTACCGGTTAGTGATCTGCCGTGGAATGGGTACCGGTTAGCTTGTGAGGTAGAAGGTTCCCCGGTGTTAGGCGATGCCCTAATTTCTTTCCTTCCCCGGATTCACCAGGACAGTTTTCCCCTCTATGGAGGAGATGCGGCCATTAACTATGCTTCAGCCGATTTTACCGGCCGGTTCATGCGGAAACTGGGAATGAAGAACGGTACCACTCTTTCCTGCGGGGGCCTGGTCGGCCGGTGGGCCCTGGTCAACCCTGAAGAAGGAAAATTCCTCTGGCATGATCAAGTGGTGGAAGCAGTGAGAAAGGAGGGAGTAGAAGTGATTGGCTTTCTGGGATTGAAGTTCCCACCTGCCTGGGTGAAAACCAAGTATATGGACGGTAACAAGATTGTGGATGAGGCAGGCTTTACAAAGGCTTACTGCGCTTATGTTGATGCCTTTGTCCGGCATTACCAGGGGAAAATACCGGTAATTCATTTTGAGGACGAAATCCACACCGCCTATCCGGTTGAACAGCTGGCCCGGATTTACCGGGCAGCCATGGATACGGTCCGGCAAGCAGCCAGAGACTGTCATCTTAAAATTACTTCCGGTATCAACGCCACCCGACCGGAATGGTGGGCGAAATTCATAGACCTGGTCGGTCCTGAGTATCTTGATTTCGTCAGCCAGAACACCAACCTTCGTCCTGGCTGGACAGCCCAGACAATAACCATCTTAAAAGAAAAAAAATGTTTCCCAGAATATTTCTACACCATCGGGGTGGGACAGAAAAGTGTTTTGAGGAAAACTTCTTTGGTTCTTGACCAGGCAGCCGGAGGAGCACCCCCAGGACTTTTTGCCTGGCAATTGATGATGGGTGCCTGGTTGAGCCGCCCTTATGGAACTGAGGACCTTAAACATGGTCCTTTAATTAGGTTTGGCTACTATGACTTGCGAACCTTAGGTCAGGCAGTTTACGTCCCCCAAGCAGGCAAGACCGGGTTGGAATACGACAACTCCCCTACCTTAGGACTTCAGGCTATGGCTATGCAGAAGTACTGGCTTTCAGGCAAGCGGCCGGTGAGAGACTTTTCCGAGCCCCTCAGTCTTAAAGGCTATTCCACGGCAACTGAACCCCTTTTTGTTTACCCCTTCCGTGATGAGAAATCGGCCGTGGTGATTTTGACGACAGCAGAAGGCACTGATATTAATTCCCGTGATTTTGATTGCCGATGGAGACTTTCCGGGTTTCCCTTCCACCAGTACCCAGGAAAGGATATTTATGGTCAGCCTCTGCTTGGGGAAACTGATGGCTCAGTTCTGGTAAAACAGTTGCCAGTCATCTTTGAATTGCCGGCAGAGAAACTTTCTGAAATTTTAGCCTCTTTCACCCGGCTCAAAGCGGAAAGAGCAACCGGCTCTCAGGTCACCAGGCTTGAATACGGGAACTATGTGGTAACACTCAATCCTGAGGAAACTGGTCTTCTTAGGATTAGTAGCCAGCGAAACAACAAAGAAGTGGTGATTATTGACCGCCTGGTTGGGTATCCATCCCTGCCGGCACCGGAAATCAAGGTCAATGAAACCAGAACTGCCGGTTCAGCCATTATTACCTTCGGCCCAAGGATTGTCCTGGGAGTGCGGGTTTCTCCGGAAGGAGTAATCCTTCAGTGGGAACACAGCAATAACGAGACTAAGCCGGTTCAGCAGAAAGTATGCTTCCGGGTTAACCAGGTTGGCGCTGGTAGAAAAATTGTCATACAAGAAGGAGAAAAGGTGGTAGCAGCTCAGCTCCGGGAAGACTACGGACAACTCATACCATTACCCGCCCCAGCCGGCTCAAGCCTCCCAGGGAATGCTTCCAGGGTGAGTATTGAAGATTTTGCCATCTTTGCTCTTTCTGGGGCGACCGGCCAAGGTGGATTCTCCCCGCTAACCGGTTTCCGGTGGGAAACCCAGGATGGTGAGGCTTTTCTGCAAGCCACTTACCAAATCAATCCTTACGCTGGCGGCGGAAGTCGGGGAGTTCAAAGGATTCATCTGGAAGTCAAGATAACCATTCCTTGACAAATAATTGGAGGATGGAGGACAAGGAAGAGAGGTCTTCACAGCGTGCCAAGGCTTTAACCACCTTTTAATACCGCTGGTATCGGCCGAATTTCTTACCTGCCTGGTACATCGCTACGATGTTTTCTATCGGGGTACAAGGAGCCAGATTGTTGGCTTCCCGGAGAATGAACCGGCCACCCTCCATAATCCCTGACTGACAGATATGTTCTACCTCCTGCCAGATTTCGTCTGGGGAGCCGTTTTTTAGAAGCATCACCGTTGGTCCCCCTCTGATCTGGACCTCCGGCCCCAATGTTTTCCTCAGCCTCCCAAAATCAATAGGGAATCCAGTGTCAAAATCCATAACTCTCAGGTTGTCCTTTAAAAATAGGAAAAGATGGCTGGCATTGCCGCACAGATGAATGGAAATCGGTCCACCATCAGAAAACTCTTCCACCAACCTCTTGTGATAAGGGAAAACAAATTCCCGATACTGGTTCAGCGAAAGAAGGGCCACTGCATCATCCGCAAAGCCAAAACCCGACCTTTTGAACTGGCCAGCGTCAGGAGATTCAGGATTTCTCTCCCAGCGCCATTGCCTAATCGCCTTCATCCGCCGAATGATATTGGTGGTGACAAACTCCATTAAATCGTGAAAGTATGTTTCGTCCGTCAACATGTCCAGGCAGAGATTAGCCGCACCCCTCAGTTTGTAAGCCAGGTCAAAAGGACCATCTGTCCCTTCTCCGGGGATAGTTAGTGGTGGTAAAACTGGTTTACCTTCAAACTCTATACCAGCACAGCGATGGTGCATATATTCAAAGAATTCCATCGCCTGGCCAAGGAGATTACCTCTCAATGGATCAGGCGCTGTCAGCTCGTAAAGCTTCTCTTTTTTCTCTGCCAGGATGGGCTCAGTATCAGGAACCTGATCACCCCAAAAGCGAAGTGGGCAACCCATCCAGCCAGCCTCGTAAGAATTCTGAAAGTCCACAGAAAGCTGCCAGCCATTTTCCGGTGGGCCCATCATTTGATCGCAGAGCAAATTATATCGGACCCATTTCTGGTAAACTAACTGACAGGTGATCTGAGCTTCCGGATTGGTAAAAAAATCCTGAAAAGTGTACCCGGTGGTGTTGAGGACTGGATTAGCAAAAAGGTTGCGGATGCTTCCACTGACAGTGATGGGTACCCGGTAAGGCTGACCCTGGTGGTAAGCCTCCCAAACAAAAGCCACTTCTTCGTTATGCTTCTTCCAGTCAACTTTTTCTTGAAGAAAAAAACTCATGGTAGTCTTCCTTACCAAGCAGCCTGGTAGATTTTCATGATATCCTGAGCGGTGATGGCTCTGGGATT
>JAMWDF010000113.1 GCA_023818865.1 Candidatus Omnitrophota bacterium | reverse complement strand
GGAAGAGGGACAAACATAAACCTTTAAATCTTTGAGATAACCACCCCCCCGAACAGGATGAGAAAGAGCCGCCATCCAGGAACTAGTATCATAGCCGTTGTTATTGGCGCCGTCCGGAAGAAAATTATCCCAGTCCTGACCGTACATTTTCATCGCCAGGCCAATCTGTTTGAGATTGCTCAAGCAGACTGCCTGTCTGGCTTTTTCCCTGGCTTTACTTAAAGTTGGTAGTAGCATCGCTGCCAGGATAGCAATGATGGCAATAACTACCAGGAGTTCTATCAAGGTAAATCCTTTTTTCCTAGCCATTCGCCCCCCTTTTCACATATTATAGTATGAATGTCTGGATATGTCAAGACTTTTGGGTTACACTATGTTGCCTTAATCACACAAAGGGAGGGAAAGTGAACCGCTGGAATCAAGATATCAAACTATCTCTGGCCTTTTTCTTAACACTTCTTTTTTCTTCATCCGGATACTGTCTGAGACTCTACCTGGAAGCCGAAGACGCTTTAGGTCTTAAGCGCTACCCTTATGACCAGGAGCAGAGTTCCACCTGGTACAGCCGGGAAGCCAACACCCGGGGTTGGGCAGCCCCAGGAAGAGGTTGGTGTGCGGCCATTCACGAAAATGCTTCCCTGAGGAAAGCCACCATCTGGTTAGATACCCCCCTGCCACCCGGTAAGTATCAAGTGTCTATTCGCACCATCGGGCCGACCGCTGCTCAAAAGGAAACCATAGTCCAGGTCACCGCCGGTTCAAATTCAATAAGTTTCTCCTGGAAAGAAGGCCGGAAAAGGTTTCTCTGGCAGCCCTTGAAAGAATTAATTCTGACTGAGCCAACCAGCGAGGTTTCTTTTGAAGTGGTCCAGTTTGGGGGACGAGGTTATGGGGGCCTCACTGAACCACTCTTCAAGAGTGTCTGGATAGATACCCTCTATTTCACCGACAATCTGCAGGAAAAAGAGCCGCCGGATTATCTTACTGAGATTTCTCTTCGGGCTGGCTTGAACGAAAAAGAAATCATTCCCCGGCCAGTTTATCAATCTGATGAGCAATATGAGACACCTTTACCTAAAAGACAAAGCCAAGCCAGGCCAATTGTCTTGCAATCTTTTGACCGACGGGTCAACCTCTGGCCAAATTCCTCCTTTGAGTTAGGGATGAACGATGGCTGGGCAGGAGGTAAACCTTATGTTTTTAGTGACCGGGACCTGGTCAAAGGAAATGCTTTCCATGGACAGTTTTGTTTGAAATTGCCGGCAGGAGTTGAGCCCTTCAGCCGACCTTATTACCTGCCAGAAGCCGGCAGTTATTGCCTTTCTTTTTATGTCCGTTCTGAAACCAAAGGAAACGCCGCTTTCGTTTTGAAAAGACTGCTTGAGGAAGAATCCTGGAAGAGCAATGTGGTGAAAACTGTGCCAGCTTTGAAAAAACCTTTCCTTTTATCTTCTCAGTGGCAAAGGGTGAGCGCCAGCGGACAATTAGAAAAAGGTTGGTACTACCTTTCCTTCTCCGGTCCGGAATTCTTCCTGGATGCTATCCAATTGGAGAAAGGCGAGAAAGAAACTCCCTATGCTCCCAGGGCAGAGGTGGAAGGAGCGTTACGTACCGGATGCCTGGGTAACATTATTTATCAGGGACAAAGAGACCTTATTCTGTGGCTGCATAATAGCAGCCAGCAAACCAGGCAAACCAGGCTCAATTATCAGATAGTGGATGTCCGGGAAAAAGTTATTTCTGCTGGCAAGACCAATCTTTTCACCCTTCAGCCTGGTCAGACTTTTTCCACTCGGCTAGGCATCCTCCCTGAGTTAAAAGGTATTTTCTCCATAACTTTTGCTGTCTTCGGTAGGACCTTGCCGGAAGGGGAAACTGTTTATGTCCTCATGCCTAAACTCCAGGAAAAACCAAGCCGCCATCAGTTAGGAGCAAACATTTCGCTTAATCCAGCAGAGATTGAGGCCCACAGCCGGCTGGGGCTTCGGTGGGTTCTTACTTGTAAAACCAGAGAAATTGCCGCAGCCAGCGAAGGTGTTCATCCCACTCCTGATACTTGGAAATGGGTTGACGACTCTGTCCTACTGCCTTCCCAGTTCGGATTGAATCTGCTGCCAGCGTTCTGGCCTCATCGGATTCCCTCTTTTATGCAGGAAAAACTGGTTGAGCCCGAGCAGTATAGAACAGTGAGGGGGAAAAACCTGGAATTCAGGCCAAGACTGGACCTCTGGAAAAATTACGTGGCCAGTATAGCCAATCACTACCGTCTAACTATCAAGGACTGGTGCGTAGATGATGAAGCCGAGTGTTCCTGGACACCAGATTATTACGCGCCGGTAGTCCTGGCTACCGCTGACGCGGTCCATCAGAGCGTGGCTGAAGCGAAAGTGGGTTTGAGCGCCACTCCGGAGTTTACCGAGGAACTCTTTCGGTATGTCCCTGCAGATAAGATTGATTTCCTGGGTGGTTCCTTTTTTGACTTTTACTACTACGAAGGGAAACATTTGAAAACTCTTAAGGACCGGTACGGGAAACCGGTTATTTCTTTCGGCGTCGGCGGCCGACCACCAGAAAACACTATGTACCACACTCTTTACACCTTCAAGCCGCCTTACTTTAAAGCTGCCTGGATGGCCAGGCTGATGGTTTACCAGTTTTTCAACTCTGACTTAGATGTTTCCGGCCACTACGCCGGAATTTTGCGCAACGACGGGGCTCATCTTGGCCTGAATAAACCTCTTTTAGATTACGATGGCACTCCTTATCCCTGGGGTGCTACCTTCGGCTGCCTGGGAACACTTCTGGCAGATGCGGTTTCCACCGGAGAGATAAGACTGGGCCACACCGGCCCAATCGTCTTTCTCTTCCAAACTGACGAGGTCAAAGGAGGGGTAACCTTCAGTACCAATGTGCCAGAAAACGATATGCACTGGAAACCAGCCCGGAGGAAATTCAAAAATGTCCGGTTAACTTGCCCCCCAGGAACGGTAGAAATTCTTGATATGTACTGGAACAAACTTGAGGAGGCAAGAAGTCAAGGAAACCAGCTCCTTTTTGACCTAGATGAGGCCCCTCTCTTCTTCATCAATAAAAAATTGTCGGACCAGCAGTTTTGTTCCCTGCTAGAAAATGCCAGTTTTGACCCGGAACCGGTGGAGATATCCCTTTCTCCCCAAGTAGAAAAAAATGGTCAATTATCTCTTCTGGTCACCCTGAAAAGCCATCTAAGAAAGGGACTGAAAAACGGCTCTCTTGATTTCCGTCCCGGTCAGCCGGTTACTTCAGTCAACAATCCTCTATCTACTTCTGGCTGCTGGTTAACCCCCCGGATAACCGCCCTTCCGTTTTTGCCGCCGGGTAAGACTGTCCAACTGAAACTACCTACTGCTTATCAGGCAGAAAAACCTCTGGAAGCTGCTATTATCCGAGGCATCTTTAAAGCCGAAGATCTTGAAGTTCCGGCTGAAGAAACCCTCTGGATAGTCCCGGTTTTCCCTCTTACTCCGGTCCTGGATGGACAACTAACTGAATGGGAGAAAAAACCTGCCGCCTGGCTGGCTTACCAAAGACACTGGAATTTTTCTTACCGCTGGTCACAGTTTCAGGAAGGAAGCGGCAGTTTTGGCTATCCCTCCTACACTGTGGACAGTCGGGTGAGCTTCTGGTTGGGATATGATAAAAACTACCTTTATCTGGCAATTTGGGGAGAAGATGACCAGGTTCTGGCTAATACCGAAGAGGGTTTTCGCTTTTTCCTGAGGCACCAACATCACGCTCAGGTTTCCGGAAAGATAGTCCTCAATGGGCAAAATCAATGGCAGGCATACCTTACTTCTGCCAATGGAAAACTTTCAGTCAACCTACCACTGGCTGGAAAAGCAGAGAAGAATAGTTTTGCGCTGGAGATTGCCATCCCCTGGTCTGGGCTCAATGTTTCTCCGGCTGCCGACACTCTGTTAAGTTTTGACCTATTCTGGACAGACGTGGACAGAGAAAATAACAAAATAGAAAAAGGCACCATGCATTGGGCAGGTGGGTCAAAATACGGTTACCTCTTCCTCCGGTAAGAAGTCACTTGCCCAGGAACAACTGACCCAGAGTGCGACAACCACCTGCCCAACGCATCAGGGTAGAAGTAATTTCCTGGCCATCAACATCAGCGTCGTGGTAAAGAAAGTCAAAGCCGAGCCCCTGACCTGAGCTTGCCCCTTCCGGAAACAATGGCTTAACAGGCAGTGACAGCTCCAGAGAGTACCCTTCTTTTTCTCGCTTCCAGGGTAAAACCTGGGTGCCTTCTAATCCCTCAAGTTTCACCTGGCCATTGGCCTGCGGAAAAATATTCACTACCACCTCTGGCGGTAAGCGTGAAGCAAAGCTCTTCACTAAATTACTTCTAAACCTTAATTGAAAGTAATCCCGCTTTTCCTCTTCTCCTTGGAAAACAGGAGAGTCGTCTTCTACCTGAAAATGGAAATACAATCGGTTGGTGTCGTAACCTGAACGCAAAGCCACCCGGCCATCAGTTCTAAACGCGTATTTCAAATTGCCTGCGCCAGAAACAATCTGAGGGAAAGCCCGGCCAAACCGAGCCCAGGAAAAGGTGTGATAAATCCAGGCCGGCTGTATCCCTGACCAATCCGTTACCCTGCCGGCTTCACTTTTCACCCTGGGAGCAACAGTCAGGTAGCAGCGTTCATACCAAGGATACTCTTCCTCTTCGGTTTTCAACCAAACAGAAAAAGTGGCATTTTCCACCGGAAAATCAAAACCAAGACAGGTGGGAAACCGGCCAATAGCCTGCTGGTTAGGCAGAATATCCCTTATCTTCCCTTTTCTTTCTTTCAAAATCCACTCTGTTCTTGTCACCATCCGGTCTGGGGGAAAATCAGCCTCCAGACTCAAATTCTTCAATCTCTTCTTAGTGTTGTTAACTACCAGGACCCCCAAGTCAATCCCCTTTGTTCCCTCAGCCGGCAGAAAAAGCAGTCTCATTTCCACAGGGGGCGGCGGAGCGGTTGCCTGACTCAACGCCTGGATAAAGTCAGCATCGCTTAAGGAACGGTTTAAAAAGAAAAATGGTTCTTCAGTCAGTTCAACCTCAGTTTTTTCTCGGCTAATTCTGGCTGTCTTAACTGGGTTAGCGTACATATCCAGAACATCCACTGCTGCCGGGATGGTAAACCCGGGTAGATTCCTTGGCCAGGTCTTCCAGTGGATATCCAAGTTTGGAGTATTGTTTGCCCAAGTTATCGCTCCCAACCGCCCTTTTTGCCGATAGACAAAAATCAGAATGTCCCAATCTTCAAGGTAAATGTCTTTTACCGGTTCTGCGTCAGCCAAGAGCAATCCCACGCAACTATAACTGAACCCGTAAGGCAAGGGCACACCGGTAACATCCATTAGAGGAAAGTCTGTGTTGAAAAGACCGACCCGAGGCCAAATCCTTCCAGTGTAATGGCCAATAATCCTGGCATCCTGAACCAGACATAAAAATACCATTTCTCTGGCGGTTCTTGCGGCAGAGGCGTAGACAGGTTTGTACCCAGGAAAAGAATGAAACATCTGGGGTTGATTGTCCCAGCCAACCCCAATACAGTGCCAGGGTAGCCCATACCGTCGCTGGAGTTCCCTAATCTTCACCCCATCCCAGTATTCCAGGTTGTAACTGGACCCGCCAAACCCACCCAAAGGTACTTCTCCGCCTAACTCCGCAATTAGGTCCTCTGTATAATCCGGAAGGCAACTCAAACTCAGCCTAACCGCCCGGCCGCTTTTCCTGAAACCCTCAGCCGTCGCTTTCACAATTCTGGCAAACTCTTTCGGGGTATAATAAAGTTCTGTCTCGTCTTCTATGTTCCACCAAGTGGCTTCAGGTAAATTTCTCCCCAGTTGTTCACAATACACCGGCCAGAGATTCAGATTAGGCATAAGCGGGATGCTGTCAGTTTTGGTGCTTCTTACTACCTCCCTTAAGCCTTTCGCCACAGCCATAGTTTCAGAAAGAGCGCTATCTATTAGGTGAGTGGGTAATCTTCCTGGCCAAAGACTGGGCATTGCCTCCAGACCAAGAGATTTGGGTAAGAGAAGTGTTTCTCTGGCTGGCCCCCAGTTCCAGATGTCTGGCTGTGGGTTGATCCCGCGAGGGCTTGTCTGTCCAGAAGTCTTACAGTAAAGCTGCCATTTATGCCCCATTCGCTTCATCAGCCGAAAAACTTCTTCCACATTATCCATATTGGCAGCCAAAGCATGCCTGGGCATACCTTCAGAAATCTTGGGAAGCACAGCATAAACTAGTTCGCCTTCTGGAGATTGTCTGCCACCAAGGTGGTAGAAACAACTAAAAAGACCCCGGATGGGCGGCTGGGAAATAACTACCGGCTGCTTTATCGTAGAATTCGGCGGAACCTTCAGGATTATCTTACCAGAGGCGACCTTCATCTCCCGGACATCCACTACCTCGTAGAATAATTCTCCTTGAGCTGGCCGGGAAGTATCATTAGTTGCCCACGCCGTTAGAACCGTTGGCTGGTCGTCGTAAAGGATGTTACCCAGCTCTTCAGTGGCTAAACCTGCTTCCAGTCCGGCCCTGGGTTGATAAGGGCTCGGTAAACTACCAGGCTCTAACATTACTGCGTCAATCAGACAGTCCACCGGTGATACCACTCTTAAGACCACTAAACCTTCAGGTAACTTACCCGCCGCGCTTACCCGTTGCCAACGAGAACTTAGGTTTACGGGAATAGAAAGCAACGTTAGCCACTTACCTTTTTCATCCATCACCTTCAGTTTGCCTGAAGAGTCCTCCTGGCACCTTACCAGGAGAATGTTGGCCGATGCCTTTTCCTGCCCTTTTATCGCTAGAGAAAAACTGTACTCCCCTTCCTTTTCCAAATATACCGGCCGACTGGCTCCATCCATATTCGCCGGTATCTTAAGAGAGTAACTCCCGTGGTAGGCATCTCCTTTAAGGTGGTCCCGCTCATCAAAAATGTGGACTTTTGAAGGATTCATGGTCAAAGCCATCCAGCCATCATTGCCCCCTATTTCAAAGGAGGAGTTTGGCCACAGATTTTTCCTTCCGTCATAAGAAACCAGTCTGACTGGAGCCACCCGGGGAGACGTTAACGGTTCCGGTGTTTCGGCCTGAGGTACCTTCCGGTAAGCTGGAGAACTCTTCCCTGAAAGAATCTCTGCTGGTGCGTCCCGGCCAGTCTCAATCAAAAGACTACCCTCCACGTCTGGCCCTCTCTCCTCTTTTAGGTCAGAAGTAATGTAAAGGGTGTCCACGGCTATGGTTCTGAGACTACTTTCGTAAAGTTGGCGAAAACCCTTGCCCCCAAACTGTAAAGCCGAGAGAGTAACCAGACTCACTGGCTCAGACAGAGAAACAATCTGACCTGGCAACCACTCAAACCTTCTTAATCTCTGCCAGGAAAATTTCAGTTTAGCTTTTCCCAGGCTAACTTCTACTACATTGTCCCGGTCATGCCAGCTATTCCCACAGACGCGAAGAAAAACCTTGTACTGCCCAGGCTCAAGAGCCGGAGAAAGAGTTTTTTTGATTTCCTGCTGAGTGGCCTTCTCATGAATCTGAGCGTGGTATCCTTTGCCTGGCGCTCCATAAAAACGGCAATTACTCTCTCGGGCATACCACCCAGGGGCATTTTCTCGGTGATAGGGATACCTCACCAGACCGTCAAATTCTTCCACTTCCACCAGCCGCCTATCTGTCGCCAACACCTGGCTTACTAAAACCAAACAGAGCAACCAAAATGTCCTGTTCATTCTTTCTCTCCTTAGCCGTGTTTTTTCCGTAACTCCTCCAATCTTTTCTCATCTGGTTCAT
>JAMWDF010000112.1 GCA_023818865.1 Candidatus Omnitrophota bacterium | reverse complement strand
AATGCCATGGCTGAAGAATTACAGAAAGAGAGAGAAAATCTCATCAGCACCAACCAAAAACTGGAAGCAGTCAATAGAAACTATCTCAATATGGTCAGTTTTGTCTCGCATGAACTGAAAGGAGTACTCGGCTCTATCGTTATGAACATCTATGCTCTTAAAGATGGCTACCTGGGCAGCCTAAACCAGGCTCAACAGAGAGCGCTAAAGGCCGCAGCCAGGAGTCTGGAACATTTTGAAATTATGGTTAAGAATTACCTTGATTTATCCAGAATTGAAAAAGAGGAATTGAAAGTAACTCGTTTACCTTTAGACCTGCTTGAAGACGTGGTTAAACCCTGTCTGGTCAACTTCGAAAAGCCACTTCAGGAAAAAAAGATGATCTTGACTCAAGAGATCCCCCCGGGCCTTAAACTTTCCGGAGATCGAAGTCTACTGCAGATAGTCTTCAATAATCTACTTTCTAATGCCATTAAATATGGACAAACTGGCGGGCTCATTAAGATTTCCTGTCAGTTAAAGAATAATTCCCTCTATTGTGAAGTTTATAATGATGGTTGCCCTATTCCCGAAGAAAAACTTTCGCTCCTCTTCAAACGTTTCAGCCGACTGCCAGAGACTTCCCAGGTGAAAGGAACTGGGTTGGGTTTGTTCATCACTAAAGAAATTGTAGAAAAACACGGTGGCCAAATCTGGGTTGAACCGAAAACATCAGGCAATAGTTTTTGTTTTACTCTTAACCGAGGAGAAGAAAATGATTCTCACTCCAATTGAGAAATTGAAGAAAGCACGCCAGAAGGCTATTCATGAGAATCTTGGTAAATGGACTGCTACCACCAGAATCAATGTGGGCATGTCCACCTGCGAAATTGCGGCTGGTTCCAGGGTTGTCTGGGAAGTTATCAACAACGAGATCAAGAGGAGAAAAATCAAGGAGGTCCACCTTGGCCAGAAAGGATGCGTCGGCCGATGTCATTGCGAACCGACCGTGGAGGTTTTTCAGTTTGGTCAGCCTCCTTTTAAGTACGAAAATGTTGATGCGGCTAAAGCCAGAAGGATTGTTCTTGATCATCTGGTGAAAAAAAGGTTCCCCCGGCAGAAAACCGGTATCGTTCACCAGGTTAGTACTCAGGCGCTTACCGACAAGTCCCGGTTCGTCTTTGGGGATATACCTTATTTCTCCAAGCAGAGAAGAATTGCCTTGCGCAACTGTGGAGTGATTGATCCAGAGTCAATTGACGACTATCTGACTGTTCGGGGATATGAAGCTTTAGCCCAAGTTCTGACTGAATATACACCGTCCCGTGTAATTGAAGAAATCACTAAATCAGGACTGCGCGGCCGGGGGGGCGGAGGTTTCCCAACCGGATTAAAATGGAAGTTGGTAGCTGAGCAACCAGGGGAAGAAAAGTATGTCATCTGTAACGCTGATGAAGGCGACCCTGGTGCCTTCATGGACAGAGGGGTAATTGAGGGAGACCCCTTCAGCGTTCTTGAGGCGATGGCTATCGGTGGTTATGCTGTTGGCGCCCACCAGGGCATTGTCTATATCCGGGCAGAGTATCCTCTGGCGGTTGCCAGGTTGAAAAAAGCCATCCAGCAGGCTCGCCACCTGAATCTATTGGGAAAAAACATCCTGGGAACAAACTTCTCCTTTGATGTGGAGATCGTTCTGGGAGCCGGGGCTTTTGTCTGTGGGGAAGAAACTGCTCTAATTCACTCCATTGAAGGCAGCCGCGGGATGCCCCGGTTAAGACCGCCTTACCCTTCAGTAAAGGGTCTTTGGGGCAAACCAACGGTAATCAACAATGTGGAAACCTGGGCTAACATCCCGGTGATTATTTTGGATGGCTGGGAAAATTTTGTCTTGGTAGGCACAGAAAAGAGCAAAGGCACCAAGGTCTTTGCCTTAGCCGGCAAGGTCCAAAATACTGGTTTGGTGGAAGTGCCTATGGGTATGAGTCTGGGCGAAGTTATTTTTGATCTGGGCGGCGGCATTAAGAACGGGCAGAAGTTTAAGGCAGCTCAGACCGGAGGCCCATCTGGGGGATGTTTACCAGTTCAGTTTCTCAATACACCTATTGACTACGAATCCCTAACCCAGGCTGGCTCCATTATGGGTTCTGGCGGTTTGATCGTCATGGACGAAAATGACTGTATGGTGGACGTGGCTAAGTTTTTCCTGGAGTTTACTCAAGAGGAATCCTGCGGGAAGTGTATTCCCTGCCGGGAGGGAACCAAAAGAATGCTGGAGATACTGGAGCGGATTACCCGGGGGCAAGGCCAGGAAGACGACCTGGAAAAATTGGAAAGGTTGGGGAAAATGATTAAGAAAACTGCGCTCTGCGGATTGGGTCAGACCGCTCCCAATCCGGTTCTTTCCACCCTGCGTTATTTCCGGAATGAGTATGAAAGCCATATCCGAGAAAAATTCTGTCCGGCAGCAGTCTGCGCAGACCTGTTTGTTTCCCCCTGCCAGCATACCTGTCCGGTACACATTGACATTCCTGTTTTCATTGGTCAGATCAAGCATAACCAAACCGAAGAAGCCCTAAGAACTATTTTGAAACGTAATATTCTCCCTTCAGTTTGCGGTCGGGTCTGTCACCACCCTTGCCAGGCTCATTGTCGCCGGGGTAAGATTGACCAACCTGTTTCTATCATGCTTCTCAAGCGGTTCGCCGCTGACTATGATCAGACAGGAGACCTCCCCTTAGTTGAAACAACCAGGGAAAAACGGCCGGAGAAAATAGCGGTGATTGGTAGTGGCCCGGCTGGGTTAGCTTGCGCCAGCTGGTTGCTCCGGTTAGGTTACCAGGTAACTATCTTTGAAGCTGAGAAAAAGTTGGGCGGAATGTTAAGATTGGGCATTCCCCAGTATCGGTTACCCCGTAAGGTTCTTGATCGAGACATCAAGCGCATAATCAAAGCTGGCCTCAAAATCAAAACTGGAGTCCGATTGGGAAAAGAGATTACTTTGAATGACTTGAGAACCCAGGGGTTTAAAGCTTTCTTTCTAGGAATAGGCGCCTGGCAAGAAGTCCCCTTGAAAATACCTGGGGCGGAACTCTCCGGAGTAATTGGGTCGCTTGCTTTTCTCAAGGCTTATAACTGCGGCCAGATTAAAAAGACCAGAGGCATCTGGACATTCACTAACGGGAAAGAAAAAGTCCCGATTACTGGAAGAAGCGTTGCGGTGATCGGCGGAGGAAATGCAGCGATGGATGTCGCCAGAACCTGTTTGCGTCTTGGCGCGAACGAGGTCCATGTTATCTACCGCCGCTCCCGGGAAGCTATGCCGGCTATTCCTGAAGAAGTTCAGGAAGCAGAAAAAGAAGGAGTGAAATTCCATTTCTTGCTCATTCCCACTGTTATCAGAGGAGAAAACGGGGCAGTAAAGGAAATTGAATGTGCTCTCACCCAACCAGGCGAATTTGACGAAACAGGCCGCCGCCAGGCCGTAGCTACAGAAAAAAGGGAGAAATTCCCAGTGGAATTAGTCATTACCGCTATTGGCGGCCGACCGGAGATACCTCCTGGTCTTAAGGGAGAGCTGGCCCTTACTCCCTGGGGAACGATTAAGATTGATCCTTTTACTCTCGCGACCAGTCAACCAGGCGTATTTGCTGGCGGAGATGTAGTTACCGGCGGGGGCACAGTGATAAACTCTATGGCTGACGGGGAAAAAGCAGCCATCTCCATTGACCGGTATCTCCGAGGAGAAAATCTCAACCAAAACCGTTTCGTTTACTGCGGCCAACGTCACTCCGTGCCAGAGTCAGACCTACCCGGAGAACTCACTACCAGAGTTCCGGCGGAAGAACCGGAACAGTTACCTCTACGCGACCGGCTGGCTGGCTTTGAAGAAGTAGAAAAGGGCTATCGGAAAGGAAAGGCTATTTCAGAAGCTTCCAGATGTCTACGCTGCGACCGAAAGGAGAACTGAAAACCATGGACGAGAAAAAAGTAAACCTGACCATTGACGGCCTTAAAGTGAGTGTTCCAGCGGAAATGACCATTATGCAGGGAGCGGAAACTATCGGCATTCGTCTTCCCCGACTCTGTTACCATTCCCGCCTGAGTGAGGCAGGCGCCTGCCGGGTCTGCGTGGTAGAGGTAGAGGGGATGAAAAACTTTGTCCCCTCTTGCTGCACCAAAGTAGCTGAAGGGATGGTCATTCGCACCAATACAACCGAGCTTCTTCAGGCAAGAAGAGATATCATTGAGTTGCTCTTGGATAATCACCCAGAAGATTGCCAGACTTGCGAACGGAATGGCGATTGCGAACTCCAAACTTTAGCTCAACAGTTCGGCATTAGAGAAAGGTTATACCAGGGAGAAAAGAAGCATTTTCTCGCCGATCAATCTTCTTTGGCCATCGTCCGGGATCCGAACAAATGTATTCTTTGCGGCAAATGCGTCCGGGTGTGCTCTGAAATCCAGGCGGTCAACGCTCTTTCTTTTAGCCATCGTGGTTTTCGGACCAATGTTGGTCCGGCCTTTGACCTTCCCGCCAGAGACAGTGTTTGCATCAACTGTGGTCAATGCACTCTGGTCTGCCCTACTGGGGCACTTACCGAACGAGATGACACCCAAAAAGTCTGGCAGGCACTCAACGACCCAGATAAAATAGTCATGGTCCAAATTGCCCCAGCGGTAAGAGTGACCATCGGGGAGCCTTTTGGCTATCCTGCTGGCACGGATATGACCAACCAGACGGTAACCGCCCTGCGCCGGTTAGGTTTTGATCGGGTGTTTGACACCCAGTTCTCGGCTGACTTGACTATTATGGAAGAAGCTCATGAGTTGATTTCCCGCCTGAATCATGGGGGAAAATTGCCGATGTTTACCTCCTGTTCACCCGGCTGGATTAAATTCTGTGAACATTTCCACCCAGATTTTTTAGAGAATCTTTCCACCTGTAAGTCACCCCAACAGATGATGGGTGCCCTGATTAAGACTTACTATGCTCAAAAACAGGGTCTGGACCCGGCAGCCATTTATAGCGTGAGCATTATGCCCTGCACTGCCAAGAAATTTGAGGCAGCCAGACCAGAAATGAAAGCCAGTTGTTTCCCTGATGTTGACGCTGTATTAACCACTAGGGAATTAGCTAGAATGATCAAACAGGCTGGTCTGAAATTTTCTGATTTGAAACCGGAAGAATTTGACGACCCGTTAGGAGAATCCACTGGAGCGGCCACTATCTTTGGAGTAACGGGTGGGGTACTGGAAGCAGCGCTGCGAACTGCTTATGAAGCGGTTACTGGCCAGGAATTGGGGAAAATAGACTTTGAGGAAGTCCGTGGTTTCCAGGGTATCAGAGAAGCAGAGATAGATCTGAACGGAAAAAGAGTAAGGGTGGCGGTGACCCATGGTCTGGCCAACGCTCATCGCTTACTGACGGAAATCAGAACCGGGCAGCGTCATTACCACTTTGTGGAAATCATGACCTGCCCAGGTGGCTGCCTAGGCGGAGGTGGTCAACCCAGACCAACCCAGGAAGTGGAAGTTATGGCTAAGGACTTTTACCAGCAAAGGGCTTCCGGCATCTATGCTATAGATAGAAAAAAGGTGATTCGGCAATCACATAAAAATCCCCAGATTAAGAAAATTTATGCTGAATTTCTGATAAAACCTCTCGGAGAAAAATCTCATCATCTCTTGCACACCCATTACCAAATGCGCTCTCCCAGAGGTCTTGCCACTCTTCGGCCAGATATTTTCAACCTATAAGAAAGGAGAACTAGCATGAGAAAAGAGTCAGAGACCACATTGAGATTTGAAGCGCTCAATAAGTTTATTGATCAGAGCCGACCTCTTCATGATACTCAGAGTCTTTTGATGGGGACTCTCCATTACACTCAGGAACTTTTCGGGTACATTCCCCGGCAGGCCATAGAGTTTATTTCTGAAAGCTTGAAGGTTCCTACCGCCCATATTTATGGGATGGTCACCTTCTACAACTATTTCTCCTTAAAACCAAGGCCACAATACCAGATTCATGTTTGTAAAGGAACTGCCTGTTACGTCTCCGGCGGAGCCCGGGTCCTGGAAAGGTTGAAACAAGAATTAAAAATTGAGATTGGGGAGGTAAGCGATGACGGGCTCTTCGGTTTAAGTGTAACCCGGTGCCTGGGCTGTTGTGGACTTGCCCCGGTAATGCAAATTAACGAAGACGTGTATGTTCGGGTGGTTCCGGAAAAAGTACCAACCATTATTGCCACTTACAGGAAAAAGAAGTTATCGAAGAAAATGCCTGTGGCTGTGGGTGAATTTGAACATCCAGGCAAATCAGAGTAATATAATGTTAAACGGTGGGAAAAATGATCAAACAGATTCTCATCGTTGATGACGACCAGGAGTTTGCTGAGGCTTGCTGTAATTTTCTGGAAGCCGCTGGCTACATAGTTGGTTACGAAACTGACGAAAGAAAAGTTCTGGAAAAAGTGCGCCAGGGAAAACCAGACCTCATCCTTCTTGATGTGGTGATGAAAGAAGAAAATAGTGGGTTTAAACTGGCTGAAGCCCTCAGTGCTGACCAGGATTTTCAGCGAATTCCAGTGATCTTTCTCACGGGATACTTCAAAAAAGCCGAGGCCAACGAGCAAGAGGAATATCTCAAGAAATGGCCTAATGTGCGCGCGATTTTGGACAAACCGGTTAAACCAGCCGTTCTAATGGAGGTAATTCAGAAACTACACCAGCAAACCACCTGAAAAAAGGAGAAAATTATGGCTAAAAAAATTTTGATTGTTGATGATGACCCGGATTTTGTAGAAGCAACCAGCAATGTGTTGGTAGCAGAAAAATTTGACGTAGTCTCAGCTACCAACGGAGCTGAAGGTTTTACCAAAGCCAAGGCAGAAAAACCTGACCTTATTCTTCTGGACGTGATGATGACGCACAAAACAGAAGGTTTTGACATTGCCAGAAGTTTGAAAACTGACCAAACCACCTGTCAGATACCGGTAATCATTATCACTGGCATCAGAAAGGATATGAATCTCCCTTTCGGTTTTGAACCGGATGAGGACTGGTTGCCGGTGAAAGCTGTTCTGGAAAAGCCAGTCAAGCCTGATGCTCTCTTGGCAACCATCAGGAAAATTATTGGGGAGTAGAAGAATTCAGAGGCTTTGACTAAAGAGGTCCTATTTTTCCGCGGGCAAAACTGCCCTAATTCTATTCTATTGCTGACTACCCTTCTGGCTGAACCGAAGAGAATCACAATTGATATTCAGTAAATCAAAAAGATTGTCCTCTAGCGAAGAATGTTACCTCGGGAGATTCTTATTGCTCATAAAGCAAAAAACTAAAGAATTCTAGCTGCTTTCCGAATAGCAGTAATCACTTGGTCCAGCCGTCGTTCACTCATCACCGCCTGGATTTCTACCACTATCATCCTGCCGAGGAGGGCTTCCGTTTTCGGAAAAGAACCTCCCCAGGATTCCACATTTGCGGTGAAATGCCAATAACCAAGCACCCCCGGAGTTACGCCATTTTCTGCCATTGCCGCCTTGAACTTCTCTGTCTTCTCCTTGGTTGGCAAGAACAGCAGCAGGAAAGTGGCAATTTCCCCGGACGGATCATGGTGAGGCCGAAAGGTCAACCCGGCAATGTCTTTGATTCCCTCTTTGATTGCTTGCTTATTGGCCCGCTGTCGGCTAATCACCTGGTCCAGTTTTTGTAACTGAACCAGACCTAATGCTCCCTGGAGCTCATTCATCCGATAATTGAACCCACTTCTTTTTCTTTCTTCAAGCCCGCGACCAATTCCAGGTAGATGAGGATGACCATTGTCATGATAGCAAAGGTCGTCGGCCAATCAAAGGTCAGCTTGGTGGGAGTATTGCGCATC
>JAMWDF010000111.1 GCA_023818865.1 Candidatus Omnitrophota bacterium | reverse complement strand
TTTTATGGGGCCAAAAGTGTGCTGGCTCAACAACTCAGCCCGGGTTTCTTCCTGCTCTTTGTGGCTAGCCTTTTCTCTCTTATCAGTCCTCTCAAGACTGTGGGTACGGCCTATGCCAGCTTGAAACAGGCTAGTGCGGCTTTGCCTCGAATCACCAGGTTATTAGAGGAAAAGGAGCAGACGCCAGACACTGGTCAGCGAATCTTTGATGGCGAGTTTGAAAAAATTGAATTTCAGCATCTCTCATTTACTTATGGCGGGGATGAGGTGTTAAAGGACATCTGTCTGGAGTTGAGAAAAGGAGAAAGCCTGGGAATCGTCGGCCCAACTGGCACTGGTAAGACCACCCTGGTCGCTCTTCTCCTCCGCTTATATCAGCCGGCTTCCGGAAAAATTCTCATTGATGGTCAAGATATCAGCGAGTTCTCTTTGAACTCCCTTCGTCGCCAGATAGCCCTGGTAACCCAGGAACCGATTCTTTTCTCTGACACCATTGCCTGGAATGTCAGTCTGGCCGAGAAACCTGACTGGGAGAGATTAGAAAAAGTGGCTGCCGCGGTGGGTATTTCTGAATTTATTGAGAGTCTGCCTGCCAGATATGAAACCATAATCGGCGAAAGAGGAACCACCCTTTCCGGCGGACAGAAACAACTGTTGACCATTGCCCGAGCTCTTTATCGGGATCCACCCATTCTCATTCTGGATGAAGCCACAGCTTCTCTGGACAGCCAGTCTGAAGACATCATCCAGAAAGCTTTAGAAAAGATTATGGCAGGAAGAACAGTGTTGGTGATTGCCCATCGGCTTTCCACCCTTCGCCATGTCAGGAAGATTGTGGTACTTAAGGACGGCCGAATAAGAGAGACTGGTAGCCACCAGGAACTTTTTGAGAAAAAGGGAATTTATTACCAACTGTGGACCTTACAGTTTCAAGGGTGACAAGAAATACCCAGCGGTAAATCCCGAAAGGAGAGCAAAAGATGCGGCTTGGCGGCCATCTACTAACAAAATATACTCCGCCTAAAGAGTGGACCAGCCTTTTGAAAAAGTGTGGTTACAGTGCGGCCTATTGTCCACTCACTACTCAGGCAGAATCCCAGTTGGTCAAAGCCTATCAGGAAGTGGCCAGAAGACACAATATCCTTATCGCTGAGGTGGGTGCCTGG
Organism: Candidatus Omnitrophota bacterium; assembly: GCA_023818865.1. Classification (GTDB taxonomy): domain Bacteria; phylum Ratteibacteria; class UBA8468; order B48-G9; family DSTR01; genus JAMWDF01. The sequence continues at coordinate 6,741 of JAMWDF010000111.1, read as the reverse complement.
GCCAATCCACTCAGTTCTGAGCCCGCTGAAAGGAAAAATGCGCGAGAAAAGTGGATTCAATCTCTGGCTCCTGGGGAGAAGTATGGAACAGTCACCACTCTTTAAACCTTCCCAGAGAGACTTTGATCTGATTGTTGAGGTTGTCCGCCAGATCATTGATGCGGTGAAACCAGTGCGCTCCTATTACACCCTGGAAACTATGCCCTGGATGTACCCTGATTCGGCCGAAAGTTATCAGTCGTTACTCCAGGCAGTGGACAGAAAGGCTTTTGCAGTCCACTTTAACCCGGTCAACCTGTTACTGAAAGGGGGAAAATGCCGAAAATCGCTTTCTTGGGAGCTGGCAGTACCATCTTTGCCAAGAATATCCTTGGCGATGCTTTGCTGACTGAATCACTCCGGGATGCTGAAATCGCTCTTTACGACATTGATAAGGTGAGATTGGAAGAGTCTTACCGGATGCTAACTACTTTAAACAAGAATATCAACTCAGGCCGGGCTAAGATAAAAACCTATTTGGGCAAGATAAACCGTAAGGCTGCTTTGAAGCAAGCCAATTACGTGGTGAATGCTATCCAGGTAGGTGGTTATGACCCAGCCACGATCAATGACTTTGAAATTCCGAAGAAGTACGGTCTTCGCCAAACTATCGGTGATACCCTGGGTATCGGCGGCATTTTCCGGGGATTACGTACTATCCCGGTGGTCCTGGAAATCGGCCAGGACATAAAAGCAGTGTGTCCGAAGGCATGGTTTCTAAATTATACTAACCCGATGGCCATTGTCACCGGGGCTTTGCTTCAAGCCACCGGAGTAAAGACAGTGGGTCTATGCCACTCAGTCCAAGTTTGCGCTGAAGGACTGTTGAGGCAGTTAGGAATGTGGGAAAAAGTAAAAAGCCTGCGGTGGAAGATAGCCGGAATTAATCATCAGGCCTGGCTTTTGGAAATCGCTGATGGGTCAATAGATCTCTACCCAGAAATCAGACGCCGAGCAGAGCGACTGCTAAACCAGGAAAAAGAGAAAGGTAAGAGTAACCACCATGACTTGGTAAGACTGGAGATACTGCGGAACTTTGGCTATTATGTGACTGAATCCAGCGAGCATTCTTCGGAATACGTACCCTGGTTTATTAAATCCACCCATCCAGAACTGATTGAAAAGTACAACATCCCCCTAGACGAATATCCCTGGCGGTGTATCCGGCAGATTGAAAACTGGAAAAAGATGGCTAAAGACATCACCCAAAACCCAACCCTAACCCATTCCCGGACTAGGGAATACGGCTCATATCTTATGGAGGCGATGGAAACTGATAAACCTATCCAGATCGGCGGCAATGTCCTGAATAACGGCCTCATTCCGAATCTTCCCCCTAACGCGGTAACTGAGATTCCTTGTCTGGTAGACCGGAATGGCGTTCAGGGCTGTTATGTGGGGCCGCTACCAGAACAGTGCGCGGCTTTAAACCGAACCAACATCAATGTTCAACTTCTAACCATTCAGGCAGCCTTGACCAGAAAAAAAGAGCATGTTTATCAGGCGGCCTTACTTGACCCGCATACCTCGGCGGAACTGCCGGTGGATGAAATCAGAAAGTTGTGTGATGAGTTGTTAAAGGCTCACCAGCAATTCTTGCCTGAATACAGTTAGCCTTTTCTGCTATAATGGAAGAGTAATGAGCTCAGAAAGGGGGTGAAAAAATGAAAAAAGTGACGCTCTTTTTCCTGAGCCTGGGAATTCTGACCCTGGGCGTGCCGGCCTTCACTCTTAGCGAAGAGAAGCCAGAGGCTAAAACTTCTTTAGCTGAAACAGGGAAGAAAAAGGACACCCCGGCAGCGGAAACAGTGACTGGAGTAGTAAGCAAGATTGACAAGGAAGCCGGCACATTTGAGTTAACCGCAGAGACTGAAACTACCTCCAGAGTCTTCAAGGCCAGGCCAAAACTGCTGAACAAATTAGCCGTCAATGAAAAGGTGGCTGTTCACTACCTGAAGACCAAATCTGGAGAGAACAAAGCCCTGGCAGTTAAAAAGGCTGACGGCGAAAAACATCGGAAGAAAGAAAAACCAGGGAAATAAGAAGAAGCCGGGGGCTATTTTCTTGCCCCCGGTTTTTTCTTGCTTCCTTTTCGCGCCTCCCTTTTCAGTTTTGCGACGAAACCAGGAGAGCTCACCAGTGGTTCCTTCCCCAGTTCCAGCATCTCCTTTAATACCCTAGCTCCATCGCTTTCCGGATAGGCATCCGCCAGATGCCTGGCTTTCTGGTAAGCAGCTACTATTTGGTCAGCCTCTTGAGCAGTTTTCTTTACCACCGACTGATACTTTTCCGGTTCCACCAGGTCTTTTCTTACCTTGGCCCAATCAAAATAAGCCCGGCACTGCAAGGAGGACCTGATTAGGTCCTTCATGACGGTGGTGAACTGGCTGGTAATAGACTTATCAGCAGTCTCTGGAAAAACTCCCTTCTTTACATCATAAGGTTGCTGAGCCCAGGTATCGTCTCGCCAGATATCCCGCTGTCTTTTGTCCCGAAAATCAGGCACATCATAGGCTTTCCCATTTTCCTGGGCTGAGCGGAAGGCTAAAATACCGGGAATAGTCACATCAGCAGCGGAGTAAACATCAAAAGGCGCTGGCTGGCCAGTGAGAATCTGCCGGGCAAAGTAGTAAAGAACCCAGAAGTCTCCACCTCCATGGCCGGTTTTCACTGCTAATTCCCCTAACTCGTCCCAGGAAGGATTCACCAGCATTTTCGGCGAACTGCCGCTGCCGCCTAGCCGCAATTGGAGACCTATTTCCGGAATAATCTCCGCCGCGCCAAGGGTTCCCCAGAGCCTCTGGATGTGACTGTCGTTAGTAGTCGCACCCATTAGGTTACGCATCAGACCTCCATTGGACATAAGAATTAAGGAAGGCGCTACCCCACCCATGCCTGCGGATTTGGCTGCCAGATACCCAGATAGGTGTTGCCGACCAGGCAGAGCCACCACCCGGGTCGGTCTGGTCCCAGTAATAACCATAACCGGACCGAGTGAATGAGTGCAGTAATAGTGGTAGTTTAACCAGGAACGCCAGGCATGAACTGTCCACCCTGGCTCAACCGGCACCCCATCAATGTAGGTATAGCAAAGGGATCTCACCTCATGGACATATTCATACTCGGCATACATCAGTTCGCCAAAAAGTCCCTCCCGCCACTTTCTTGCCAAATACATGTTTGCCGCCGTAAAAGGGTAGTTTTCAGCCAGGTTGTAAACCAGGCCAGTTCTTTCCACCTCTTCCACCAGTTCCACGCCTTCTGCCAGGGTGAAAAAGGCTGTCACTTCTGAAAGAACATGTTTACCGGCTCTCAAACAGCGGAGGGCATCCTGGGCATGGTTAGGACAGTAAGTTGCCAGCAAAACCGCGTCAAAATCCTGTTTCAGAAATTCTTCATCATTGCCGGTAGCGTAAGCCCCGGGATTCATTTCCAAGAACCGCCTCCTCATGTGTTCGTTATAATCACAGCCAGCCACCACCTCAATGTTCAGAAAAGAACAGGTGCGATAGAAACTTAAACCCCGGCCCAATCCCCAAATGCCTAATCTGATTTTTCTTTCGGTGTCAAAAACCTTTTTTTGCTTTCTGGCCATTTAACCTCCTCATCTTCTTACTTCCCAGACAATGTCACCCTTCTCCTCTTGACCTGGTTTCCCTTTCTGTCCGCCATCGTCCTGGCCATCCTGTCCGACGCTGTAAATGAGGAAACCTAACTCTGTCACGCGGTAATGGTACTTCTGGCCAGTGAATGGGTCAAGGGGCAACTCTGAGAAGAATTCAGGCGCCAGTTCTTCCAGACTCAACGGGTAATTTCCAGACTTCAACCGATAAAGACAACAAGCCAGCGCCAGAGATGCTAACCCTAACCTGGCTTTATAGCTAGCTTCAGTCAAGAAGGCTCTTTTCAGAGGGGAAAGTAACTGTTTCGTTATCACTCCTTTGAGGTCAGGAAGATTGTTTATCTCGGAAAAGGTCTGATTCAATTTATCCCGGATTATCCAGTAAGGGTTCTTCGCCATCTCCAGGCAGAGAGACATAAACCGGAAATAAATCAGTTGTTGTCTCTTCCAGAAATTCCTCGCTTCTTCCGGAGTCAACGGATTGGGGAAGATGGCCTCTATCCCCGGGTTTCTTGCTCCTTCTCTGGGAGAACAAATTGCTTGTCTCTCAATCTCCTTCAGACCATAGAGAACTCGCTCGCCTAAAAGCCCCTGATAGATAAGATTTTCCTTGCGTTTTTCTCCAATAAGGTTCTGAAGTGAGCGAATGAGTTCCTGAGGCGCGCTTATCCAGCACTCCTCCAGTCGGTTCAGAATAACCTCATCCATAGCCATTCTGACCAAAGAGGTGACCAAGAGCGGTTCCCGGGAAAAAGCCTGGCTGAGTTTTAATCCCACAAGAGAGTTTTCCAGCGATTTGACCGGCTTGCCGCGATAGTCATAAGCGGTCATCCTGGCAGCCACCAACCGGACAAGACTGCGCATTTCATTTAGGTGAGGCAGAAGCCTAGCCGCTGCTTTCTCATAATCAGCCTGGGCGAGAAACTGACACTTCATCTCCACCGCTTTCTCTATTAGGGCATAAAGAGTTTGAAAGTCTTGCTGGTCAAGCAAAAGTGCGACAATCTTATCTTTCTCAATTCCCGGGAGTTCTTGCCATAACATTGTTCCCTCATAAGGCAGGTTCTTCCAGGTCTTGGCATATTTCTTCTTCAGTTCCTCCTTCAAGGAGAATGCCTGGCGATAGACAAAAGCCGCATTTTCCTCTTTCGGCAACGGTTTAGGCACTAATTCTTCCAAAGTGATTGGTTCTCCCAAGGTTTTGATTCTGGCAATTTCTGCAGCCAATTCCTCATCAAGGCCAGCCTGACAAACGGTCCAGGAAAACAGGAAAAAGATAAGAGGCCAGAGACCAATTTTCAACTTACCCATAGATAACCTCCTGAGCTTTGAGCAATTCTGAAAACCACTCGCCGACAAGGAGTAAAGAAAAAATGGCTGGCGCAGTGACAGTCAGAAGAGCCAAAGCCAATCAGGGGTAATCTTACGCCAGGTTCGCTGGTTAATTTCTTTGCCCAGCGGTGCTCCTGCTTTTCTTCCAGGAAGTAACAAATTCGCTCCAATTTCAGGTAAGGCCTAACATAGTCTATGTGCCAGTGAGGTTTCTCGCTGAAGACTAAATGATGCCTTATTCTGGCAGCTAAGCCTCCTAGACCAAAAGCACTGCCCACATAGAGATAAAATCCTGGATAAAGAGAAATGGTGCCTAACTGGCCCACCTTTACCTGTTTTTGCCTTTGGCTGCGGAAAATAAGCAGGTAGGTGCCTGGTTTTGCCGGAAAAACTCTATACCCCTTCATTAGTTATATTGCCTTTAGCCATCAGGGTTGTTGGCCAGAAGGTATTTTTCATAAGGGAAATTGGCTTTCAAGACCCGTAAGACATTTAACCCGATGATCTTCTGGATATCCTGGTCAGAGTATCCTCGCTGGACCAGGCCTACCGTGAAGTAAGGCCAGCAAGTCCAGTCAAGACTGCCCATCTGCTCTTCTTTTTCCCAGTCAGGGTCATTTTCCTTAGGCAAAGAAGCTTCAGGCCAAAGAGCTTGGAAACGAGACCGGCTGGCTGGACCAGCTACTGTCTTTTCCCTTCCTTCTAACTGGCAGACATAAGCCCGATCAGTTCCAATGGCTACACAGTCTGGCCCGAACTTCTTCGCAATATAGTCAATATGGTCCAAAAAGGCGGTGATATCCCCTTTACTCCCAAGAAAATAAGGGATGGCGCATACCCCAATATAGCCACCGCTATCAGCAATAGCTTTAATCACCTCATCCGGTTTATTTCTTAGGTGAAGATTGACTCCGCAGGCCCCGCTGTGGCTGGCCACCACCGGCTTACAAGAAAATTTCGCTGCTTGCAGACTGGTTTGCCATCCGCAATGAGCCACATCCACAATGATACCAACCCGGTTCATCTCCCTGATAGCAGCTTGGCCTAAGTCACTTAATCCGGCGTTGCTTTTCTCTCCGCAACCGTCACCCAACATATTTCTCCGGTTGTAGGTAAGATGCATCATCCGGCAGCCTAACTGAAAAAACACCCGGAGATAAGCCAGTTCTTCCTCTACTGAGTTCCAACTCTGAGTTAAAGGGACACCGTTGCAGGTAAAGCAAAGGCCGCGCCGGTTCTGTTTCTTAGCCTGAGAGATATCTTCAGGAACGCATACCTTCACCCAGAAATCCCGCATCAGTTCCACCAGCAGGGTATACCTGGCAAACCTTTTCAGCATTCGTAAGGGTTCTTGCCCCTCCTCACCAGCATTCTGCATCAGACAGGTCAGACCAGAGGCTTCCCAGGCAGCTTTAAATTCCGCCTGCCACTTCGGGTGAGATAAACACCCGGTCATAATCATCTCCTCCACGGCATCGTGGTATTCTATGGCCGAACAGCCCTCTGCCACTATTTTCTTGAGCCTTTCTGCGTCCACTGAAGCATGGGGAGAAAAACCGTAGGCATCCACTACCAGTGAGTTATAATGAAGTTGGAAACCATGCTCTAATTCCTTCTGGCTGGGTTTGAGAAGACTCCTGGCTATCTGGTGATATTTTCTTATCCTTGCGGTCATTGGGTTTGTCTCCTTTAAGAAGAAAATTTGCTTGCCGGACAACGATGAAGTAAAATAATTCAGATAAGGGCGC
>JAMWDF010000110.1 GCA_023818865.1 Candidatus Omnitrophota bacterium | reverse complement strand
GGGCTGGGTATTTGTGGGTTATGACCAGAAACATTTGTATGTCGGGCTGCGTTCTCTTCTGCCACCTGGTGGTGTGAAAGCCAAAATTACCCAGCATGACGCGGCTGATAAAATTGAAGGGGAGGACCACTGGACAGTGATTTTCATCCTCAAAGAGGTCCATTACCAGTTTCATATTAACGCCCTCGGCACTTATAGTGACCAGCGTATCCGGCCAGAAGACAAAGGTATCCATTATCACCAGGCTGGGCTGGACTGGGAAAGTAAGGCTGTGGTCAAATCCGGCGTAGGGAAGAAAACCTGGGATTTAGAAATGGCTATTCCTTTTTCTTCTTTTGGCTTAGAATCTCCACCGGAGGAAGGTACATTCTGGCGGGCTCTGTTTATCCGAGAAAGAACTTATCCCGGACTGGGTCAAGCCGCTTATGGGGAATGGAATGGCTCAGCCTATTATGCGCCGGGGGACGCCGGGGTTATAATTTTCTCTGGTTCTATCCCCTCTTTTCAGTTGCTGGAGACAGGTGACTTGCGGGGAATGAAAGCAGAGCCAGTCTTCCGGCTGACCAATTCAACCTCAGGAAACCAGATAGTTTCATTGCGTTTTTCTATTGAAAGTGGCAGCCAGATTCTCTTTCTTGAAGAAAAAGAAATTCAGTTGAAAGTTGGCCAGACCGAGTTAGTGAAGGCAAGACCGGTGGAGATTAAACTTCAAGAAGGCTGGAGCGGCCGATTCTGCATCCAAGCCAACAGGGGGAAGGACCATCTTTACAATACCATGCTTCAGTTTTATCCGGTCACCCCAAAGGAGTATCGTCGACTAGCTCACTGGCCCTACGGCACCTGGCCTTATGAATCACCCCTGAAAGAAGTTTGGGAATTAGGCTGCGCTCACTATCTTTATTTTCAGTCAATGGATATCTGGGTAAACGCCACTTACTCATTTCTGCCTGAAACAACCAGACAAGCAACTCGGTGCCAGGTGAGACTGATGGAGGCTAACCAGAAACTCATCCGGGAAGAAACGATCCTGTTAAAGGAGGGTAAAGGCAATATCCACTGGTCAGGGCTGAAACTTCCTGAAGGCAAATATCGGCTGGAAGGACAACTTTTTTCTTCGGAAGGCAATCAGGTGGGTCCAGCGGTAAGCCGGGAGTTTATAAGAAAAGTCTTTCCCTGGGAGCATAACCGAATCGGGTTTACTGACAAAGCCTATTCCCCTTTCCAGGCGATCAAAATTGACAAAAGCAGAAGGATTTTTTCGCCCTGGGGAAGAGAGTATCACTTAGGCTCGCTGGCTCTACCAGCGAAGATTGTTACTACCAATGAGATAGAGTTACCAAAGACAGTCATCTGTGGCCCGGTCAGACTGGAAATAGATTCAAAGCCAGTCAGGTTCAACCAGGAACAGACAACAATTACCAGGGCAACCGAAGGCCAGGTAGAGTTTCTGGCTAAGGCCCAAAACGACACTTTGCGTTTTTCTACGGAAAGTTTTCTCCGCTGCGACGGTTGGTATCGGACAAGAATGACTATTAGTCCAATTCAACCTACGGCGGTGGAAAGGATGGAACTCATCTTCCCTTTAGGCACCTACCCTGATACCTATTACGGTTATCGAACCAACTGGTTCTATGGTAGTCTGCCAGCCACCCAACAACCTTGGAGTAATCTTAGCGAAAAAAAGGAAAATCTTTTCACTCCCGCCATCGCGGTTGGCAACGGCGATGTTAGCTTGTGGTGGTACGCTGATAGCGACCAGTCCTGGTTGCTGGATTATTCATTGCCCTCTCAGTTAATCACTCGGGACCAAGATGGAGTTAACCTCAGAATCAGACTTGTCAATGCCCCTCGGGAAATAAAACAACCGATGGTGGTTGACTTTGCTCTTCTGGCTGTCCCGGTAAAACCAGAGCCGACTGACCGACGCCGCCGGGAATGGGGGCAGATCCCCTGGAAAATTCAAGACACTGGCGGCTATGGTTACTGGGGTAACGGAGTGGACTCTATTACCCCTGGTTCTGAACAGGACTACCAGAGATTGAAACAGGCAATTGATAAATGGAAGAAAAATTCTTTTCGCCAGGGAGTACCGGAAAACTTACTCACCATCTTGTATAACTCTGGCCAACTTTTAGGCCAGGGGATGGAAGAGTTTGACACCTTCTCCGGAGAGTGGTGCGGAGAAACACCGGTGGAACCATTTCCGGAGTACAAAGATTCTGATGTCCATGCTCAGGTGCCCTGGCATAGTCCAGATATCCTCCGTCAGGACTGGCGGAGCCAGCCAAAAAAGTTGGGGCCAACTGGGGCTGATTTGGTCCAAAGTAATGTTGATTGTCGGATATGGCATTACTCCCAAAATTGCCAGAGATTGGGTATTAACGGCTACTGGTTTGACAATCAACCTATCTGGCCAGGGAAAAATGTCTCTACCGGTCGGGCATATCTCACCCCAGAGGGAAAACTAAGACCTAACTATTGTGTCTTTGCTCGGGATGAACTCTTCTGGCGTTTGTTTAACCTTACCCGAGAAATGGGATTAGAATCATGTAATTTGATTAGCCTAGCCCCAATCTTTTCCACCGCTGGTTGGGTGTGGAATATTGAAATGGATGCTTATATCTACCGGTATGGCGGAGACCTTTTTGAGACCCTGGAGCAACGCCGCCACTACGATATTGTCTCCCGAGTAATAGAAGTTGACCCCACTCCTCTTGACCCGGTAGGTCGGTTCCGGGCAATTAGCCGAATGAGAAGAATTCCAGGCCATACTTGCAGTAACCTTGACCAATCACCAGCTGCCGTCCATGGTTCCAGAAGTGTTCTGGCTTTGAATCTACTACATGATTTTGGGGTGGAAGGTAACAGTATAAACAAGAAAGAATTTGACCGAGTAGTGAGTGTTTTGAAAGACTTTGGTTTTTTTGAACCGGAGACAAGGTTCCTTCCATACTGGCGCAATAGCCAATACGCCAGTTTTTCAGAAAAAAATGTTCTGGTCAGCCTTTATCACAACCAGAAATCAGGTGGTGTTCTGGCAATTCTGGTCAACCCTGACCGAAAAAATTCAGGTGGCGATTTGAAACTGGAGATAGCCAGAATAGGTAGTCAGAGCGGAAGATTTCTGGATGCCGAAACCGGAGAAGAGATTACTGCCAGAATAGAAAAAGGCAGTAGCAGCCTGAGAATTGAAGTGCCAGCAAGGGAATTTCGTCTGGTTCGTTTTCTCCCCCAGATTAAGTAAGTGGCTGAGGAGGAAGAATGAAGTGCAAGCCTATAGCAAGACTATTTTTATTTCTGGCGATTGCCGCCAGCGGTCAGGAAAAAACTTTCTATCCCCAGCTTGCGCTACCAAGAACCAGCCGGCCGCCGGTTTTAGACGGCCAAATTAACCAAGAAGAGTGGTCCGAAATGGCAGCTATCACCGAATTTCGTGATTACCGCAACCGGCTGTTGATACCCCATGATTTACAACCTGTCTGGTGGCTCGGCTATGACAACCAAAATCTGTATCTGGCTCAGAAAATGCCTCTCTACCCATCAGGGACTGTTAAAGCTTCAGTAAAACAAGGCGACCGGGGTAGTATTGCTCAGGACGTTAATTCTATTCTCTACCACGACCATGCGGAAATCCAGTTCTGCACCTTTCCCGAGAGACCCATGGCGATGAAGAACTATTTCTATAAGATCATTTCACTGGTAAAAGGTAACGGAAAAAAGGTTGCCGTTACTATATACCGTCGTCGCACCCCGGGTGTACCAGAGGCCGCTTTAATTGCCCTTTTCAATGAAGACGACCAGGCGGTTGAAGCCTCGGTGAAAATATTGGAGAAGGAACTCTTTAGCCAACCACCGGCTACAGCCAGCGACCCTGAAAATGGTCAATCATTAAGACTGGAAGATGGGGTAATTAGCGGTGTAAAAATTTAAAGACATGATTACCGGTTGCTATTGGTGAAATAACTAGGAGGGGAAATGCGAAAACTATTCTTGTCGGTGATGATTACTGCGGTGGTATTCTCTTTTTCCGCTGCCCAGGCAGGGAAAAACACACCAGCTGGGGTTTTCTTCCCGCTCTTGCGCGTACCGGTAATGAGCCAGCCGCCAAAGATTGATGGCAAACTGGAAAAGAATGAATGGGACCAGGCAGCTGTTTTTACTGGAGTTTGCGGCAACCCCCTTGGAAAAGAATTCCTCCTACCAGAAGCCCAGCAGGTTTTGTGGTATCTCGGTTTTCACCAGGACACATTGTACATCGGCCTACACTCACTGCACCCTAAGGGAACCTATCCAGCCGGCCGGGTGAAACAGCATGATGACCCTGATGTCCTTTGGGGGGACCATGTAGAAATCCAGATTCTTACCCAGGCTCGGGAAGATGCGGGAAAACCAGGCAAGGGTTTCTACAAGATGGTAGTTAATGCCCTTGGAGCGATGCATGACTCCCATTATTTTAACGGCACTCCAGGTACCGAAGACCTCTGGTCAACCGGTGGTGAGGTAAAGTGTTCGGTTACTGATGAATACTGGCAGATGGAACTATCAGTAAAAGCCGAAGCGATTAGGCTAAAGCAGTTTGACGGTAACACCATTGTCATGCAACTAGTCAGGGCTGCTGATACTGGGGGATTGTACTTTGCTGGCTGGGTTGGGACTTCCTGGATGGACTGGCAAAGGTTTGGCGAAGTCAGTTTTGACAGCCAGTCTCCTGTTTTTCGGTTAATTAGATTAGGCGAAATCATGGAAGGGAATCTGGATGCCAGGGTGGAGATAAGAGGTAGGACCCAACAACCCCAGCAGGTAGTCGTGCGTTTCTTAGTGGCAGATGCGGACAGTCGAATTCTTTACCAGGAGGAACAAACTGCTTCAGTCAGCGCTGGTCAGAGCCAGACCCTCAGTTTCAAAAAATCTTCCCTGCCTGTCTCCGAAGTAGAGCTGGAAGGAAAGCGCAACCTCCTGGAAGTTTACGCTCTCTGGCGGGAAGGAAAGAAAGAAACAGTACTTTTTCACCACCGGATGCCCTTTATGAAACTGACCCAGGCCTGGAAAGCCAAGTACTGGGACCCCTGGGTAGCCAGAAGACCCCAGGCTGGAGAATGGGAAACAGTTTTCGCCTACCTTCCTTACTCAGCCAGAGCCTTGGCTAAGGTAGACGTTGACTTCTTCGGAATACCGGAGAAAATTAGGTCAGCCAGCCGTTTTACCGTAGAAGTCAGAAAGAAAGGAGAAAAGAAAGCCCTCGTTGGTGTTTCCGAGAAAGTAGTCCAGGGTGCTGGTGAAGTTTTCTTTGCCTTACCTGAACTGGCTGATGGTCAATATGAAGCGCTCTTTCGCCTTTATGCTTCAAACGGTGAGTTAGTGGCGGAAAAAACAGAATCTTTTACCCGGAAACGTTTTCCTTTTGAACACAACAAGTTAGGGCTCAGCGCTGAGGTAATTCCTCCTTTTGAGCCAGTGGGGGTTGACCCAAGTTATGTCACCGGGGCTGGAAGGAAATTTTTTGTGGGCAAGGAATTGAAAAACTCTCTCGCTGTTTGGGGCAGGGTCTATCAGGTAGGCGCTCTCGGACTCCCAGAACAAATCATTACTGCTCCGCCCTCAGGTACCGCTGGCAGACAAGAACCATTACTGGCTTCACCTCTCAAAATAGAAACTTCTATTGACACCAAGCCGGTAGCCGCGACTGAAACCGCCGGAAGAATTGAGAAAGTGGCTCCGCATCAAGCCGAAATTTCAGGTTCTGGCCGTTTTGGCCCTATCAAGATAGAAACCAAATCCTTTCTGGAGTATGACGGCTGGTACCAGGTGGAACTGGTAATTTCTCCGGAGAAGCCAGTAACCGTTGACTACCTTGATTTTGTGGCCCAACTTCGCCAGGCACCAGCTGAGAGACTCCAACCCGCCTTCCCTCTTGACACCCTTTACGTTCAGCGGATTGGTGCCGACCTAGACAATAGTTATCACGGCGGCATCCCTGCCAAACCAGGCATCCACTACCAAAGCACATCTCTTGGTCCAGGGGATAAATTTGGTCGGGCTGGCCCTTTTGAAATTAAAAAAGACTGGAAGTCTTTTGCTCCGATTACCTTTGTTGGCAATGGAGATCGGGGACTTTGGTTTTTCGCCTGGAGCGACGCCGGCTGGCACCTAAAAGATAATGACGCTTGTGTAAAGGTGGAAAGACTGGCTAATGGAAATGTTGTCTTGCGGGTGCGGTTCATCAGCGGACCGCTGTTGGTGGATAAACCCCGGAAAATACATTTTGCCCTTCAGGCCGCACCCATTAAACCCAATGACCCCCGCTATCGGACTAGGGTGACCAGTATCGCCCACGATACCTCAGGCTATCGTTATTATGGCGATTCAGTTGATTCCTTTAGTCTGCCCGATGACTACCATTACGCAGAGCTGAGAAAATTCTTACTCTACGGTAATAGCCGACAAGTCTCGCCCTATAAACTTTATGACTACTGGCATAACCGGTTAGGCAAAATGATTCGCGAAGGGGAAGCTGACCGGATTATGCTTTACGGTTCCCAGTGGATGACTGGCTTGGGCGCAGAAGAATTTGACTCTTTTGGCGGCGAGTGGCTGGGTCGGAGCAATTGGAAACCCAATCCTGACCTAAAGTTTGCTGAAAGATGGAACTATGGCCGGACCATCCAATGGAAAAGCCCCAGGGAACTGACCGCGGCCAGAGTAAATTGGCCTAAAAGCATGATTGACTTTTTTGTCTGGTACCACGATAAATTGATTGACAAAGCGGGAATCAACGGCACCTGGTGGGACAACTGCTACACCGGAACAGTCACTGACTATGATCAGGAACTTGACCGGCTTGATGCTAAATGGAACCTCATTTACCGACGAGAGTTGTGCAAGAGGTTAAATGTAATTGGCTGGGAACATATGCGGGTACCATGCTGGGCTATTAATACCCAAGTGGAACTTGCCTGGTCCCAGGTTTACTGGATGGTAGAAGGTTTCTGGGGACCATCTTCAAAGGATATCTCCACCATTGACCATTGTGGTGGCCTGGACTTTTTCCGGGCAGCCACCAGACCTAAGAGCACTGTATTGGTTCCTAAAACTAGCTATATGACTCACTACCGCGGCTCTACCCCGGAAAGTGACTGGAGAATGAAAAGAAGTTCTGATGGTATTTTGCTTCTCCATGATATCGCTCCAGTTTTTGACACTAATCTAATTCGAAAACTCAATTACCTGGTGGATTATGACAGACCAGAAAAGTGTCTTTTCATGGGCTATTGGATGACCAGTCCGTTTGTTCAGCCACCAGCCAATATTGCTGTTTCTTTTTACCAGAACCCAGACCTTAAAACCGGGGTAATGGTTTTCTTCAATACCGGCAAGAAGGATAGTTATCTCGGGGGAACGGCCTTTTCCCCAGCTGGAGTTGTCCTTTGTACCTCTGGTGTTCCGGCTGAAGGAGAAAAACCAGTAAGAGTCAAGAGGATTTATGACCCGGAGACTGACCAGCCGGTAAAGGTGAGTTTTCGTAATGGTCTTCTTGTTATTGATGAACCTTTCATTTGCGAATCTCACACCTTCCGGTTGCTGGCGGTGGAACTGCAATAATTTTCCCGCTAAAACCTGCCTTATTAAGGCCTAGCTTTTGACATTATCAGGCAGCTGGGTTATCCTTTTTTTGGTAAGAAAAAAAGAGGAAAAAATCTCAGGCTCAAGAATTTCTCTTCAGGAACGGCTGACAGGCTGTCTGGCTGGAGCCGCAATTGGAGCAGAACTGGGTTGGTCCAGATCAGTCAGACCAGAACAGTTTTTTCTCTCCTGCCCGGACGATTTTTTCACCCTTTCATTTGACCGGGTCTGCCATTACCAACCAGAGAAAAACCGGATGGGGCCGGCTTCACCGGTCACTATGATTGATGC
>JAMWDF010000002.1 GCA_023818865.1 Candidatus Omnitrophota bacterium | reverse complement strand
AAAAATTGATTATCTCAATCATATTATCAATGTTGACAGTGAAGTAAGATTTATTGAACAACTGGAAGAATATCTTGCTCAACCGGAAAACATTTTCTCGCAATTTGACTGGTGGATGTTTTCAAAGATTGACCAAACGCTTGACGAAGTTTACATTCCTTATTACAGCCACCAGGAGAATAAGATTGCAAATTTCTATCCTGATTTCATCTTTTGGGCGCAGAAGGGGGAACGATATCTTATCTTATTCGTTGACCCAAAGGCTGCTACTTATACCGATGCAAATTATAAGATTGACGGATATAAAAGGGTCTTTATGGAGGCTGGTAAACCCAAAGTCTTTGATGGAAATGTAGAAGTTAGGTTGATAATGTGGGGACGGACAAATACAGGTGAACAATATGCTGATTTTTGGAGTGATAATTTTGACGATTTTGCCAAAAAAATCAGTTAATTTAGAAAGCGCGTTATGCAACTTCTGAATAGAGGCAGAGCTATTTTCTAAGGGTGAACATGGTTGAATTGGAAACCGGAAGAATTATTTGTTTCCTTAAGTGAAGTGGACTTTGCTCGGTGCTTTAAACCTCTTTTTTCCTAAGTTTAATTCCGGCTATATGACTAACGACTTGGTCTGGAATTCACTTCCCTTTGAAGGAGCAAAAACTTATTTTTCAAACATTAGCAAATCACAGCCTCGGAAAGCCAGCAAGATAGTTTACCCCACTTTGGCAAATAGATTTCTCGGCTATCTTTAGGCGGAAAATAATTAAAAAATTGTTTGACAGGCGAAAATCCTGGAAGCATAATAACGAGAAGGGAACAAGGAGAAAAATGTTTCGCCACCAAACGCTTAGAAGGAAAGAATTATTTGCTTGCGGGCAGCTTCTTTTTTTCTCTCTCTCCTTGTCAGCAGAAGTGGAAATAGCCATTGGGGAAAAAACTGGTTTCATTCAACCGCTGTTAGGGGTGAACGCAGGGCCGATAATGGTCAACCGGGAAGGTAAAGCAGTTAACCTCACCCTGCCGTATAAAAAAATTGGTGTCCAGCAGGTGCGTACCCACGATTATTACGGTTACCTTGACATGGCCACCCTGTATCCAGATCAGAAATCTGACCCTGTTTCTCCAGCCTCTTATAACTTTGAAGACAGCGACCAAATTTTCAAGGCAATTACTTCTGGCGGGTTTGAGCCATATTTTCGGCTGGGCGATTCCTGGAACAGCGGACCAAATTTTCCTGCACCTGAAAGACGCGCTCCAATAAATAGGCATAACTGGGTTAGGGCAGCCGTTGAAGTGGTCCGGCACTATCGGTCTCTCACAGGGGCTAAGCTCCGTTATGTAGAAATCTGGAACGAACCGGACCACAAGCAATTCTGGGACGATTCCCCTTACGAATTTCACCTTCTTTTCCATGAGACAGCCTGCGCCTTGAAGAAAAACTTTCCCGAGATAAAAGTTGGTGGACCAGGCTTTACAGCCGCGGCCGTTGTTCTTCCCAGGGGCAATCTGACAGTCACGGCTTTCCTGGATTTTATCCAGAGACAGAGGACCCCGCTTGATTTTATTTCCTGGCATCTTTACGCTAACGACCCGGTAACTTTCAGGCAAGCAGCTCGCTTCTACCGTCAGGAACTTGATAAACGCGGCCTATTCAAAACTGAAAGCCATGTAACTGAGTATCATACCGATGACCGCCGCCTGCCGGCTGGGTTATCTCCGATTGAAGTGAGAGCTGGCAGTGCTGGGGCAGCCATACTTACTGCGGCGTGGATTGCTCTGCAGGCAGAAAATGTGAGTCAGGCCTTCGTGTACCGGGGGATAGACATGTCCATGCATCAGCCTAATTTTTATGGTCTGTTTCAGCCTGATGGCACTCCGAAAAAACCTGCTCTGGCTTTTTCGTTATGGTCACGGCTGGCTGGGTGTGAAAAGCTTCTGGTGAAGACTGGGGAGCAATCTGGGGGGTTGTGGTTTCTGGCCGGAAGAAACTCGGCTGGCCAGATTCTGGTACTGGTAGCCAATCCTACCCAGGAAGGTCACTGGTGGCGAGTCAGTTTCCAGAACCATCCAGAGAAAAAACGGGTAACCATTGAAGAAATCAACCAAAGTGCCAGAGAAGTGATAAAAAGGGAGATTAACCTGGACCGAATATTCTTGCCAGCCTACTCAACAATGCTAGCCACATTTAACTGAGACCGCATAGAACCGGACCAGGGAATTATGGCTATTTTTTACAGGTTATTCCAGAGGCAAAAAAACTTAAAGGAGAAACTTTCCCGAGCCCGGGTCGGATTGGCCTTAGGCGGAGGAGCAGTCTTAGGGGCAGCTCATGTAGGCGTTCTTCGGGCCTTTGAAGAAGAGAAGGTTAATATCGCCTGTCTGTCTGGAACAAGTGTGGGCGCGCTGGTCGCTTCCCTTTACGCCTTTGGAGTGAGTATTAGACAACTAGAGGAGACGGTTAGAAAGCTGAAATGGCTTGATGTCTCTGGAGTATCTCTTTCCCGATATGGTCTTCTTTCTAATCGGCCATTAGGCGAAATTGTCAAGGAAATCTTAGGGCCGGTGAAGGTAGAAATGGCTATTCTTCCTTTAGCAATTCTGGCGACTGATATTTCTACCGGCGAAAAGGTAGTGATTCACGAGGGCGACTTGGAAACTGCGGTCATGGCCAGTGCCGCGGTCCCGGGGATTTTCCTGCCAGTGGAAAGGGAAGGACGCTGGTTGATGGATGGAGGACTGGTAGAAAATGTTCCTATTTCTCCTTTGTCCGAGATGGGAGCGACGGTGCGGGTAGGAGTGAATTTGACGGCTAAAAGAAACTATCGCCGGCCGAGAAATATCATTGACCTGCTCACAAACACCTTTGACATTCTGGTGAATACCGCGGCCAGTCAGCAACTTGTTCAGGCAGATTTGACCATTGAACCTGACCTGGCTGGATACGATTACACCAATCTGAGCCAAGTACCGACGTTAATTGAGGAAGGCTATCGGGCCGCCAGGAAAATGTTGGCTGGAATTTAAGTCAAGACTTACTGGCGGCGATGCCAGCGGGTACCGGCTGGGGTATCTTCAAGAACAATACCCTGCCGGAGTAATTCCTCCCGAATCTCATCGGCTTTCTTAAAATTCTTTGCCTTTCTGGCTTCTTCCCTCTGCCGGATCAACCTGACTATTTCTTCTTCCAAGGTCTCTTTTCGTCTCTCCAAAATAGCCAGAACCTGATCTACTTCCAGAAAGAAAGATTCCAATTGCCTGACGTTTTCTGCGGAGAAAGACGCGGTATTCAGAGCGATGTTGGCTTCTTTAATC
Organism: Candidatus Omnitrophota bacterium; assembly: GCA_023818865.1. Classification (GTDB taxonomy): domain Bacteria; phylum Ratteibacteria; class UBA8468; order B48-G9; family DSTR01; genus JAMWDF01. Next base: position 31,573 of record JAMWDF010000002.1, on the reverse strand, counting down.
AATTCAAAGATAGCCGCCAAGGCTGGGGAAATGTTCAGGTCATCGTCCAGATGCTCAATGAAGGCTTTTCTAGCCTGATCAATTTTCTGAGATAGTATTTGGTTATCTTGTTTCCCCTGGTAAAAAGAAAGGTTATGGAAAAACTCCTGGTAATGCCGGAGAGTGTTAGTGGCCTGAGCCAGAGAGGTTTCTGTAAAATTCAGGGGGTCACGGTAGTGGGTACTCAGCAGCAGATATCTAACAGCAAGCGGGTTGTATCCTTTGTTCAGCAGGTCACGCAGAGTGTAAAAATTTCCTTTTGATTTGGACATTTTCTCATTGTTTACCAGAAGATGGGCGCAGTGAAGCCAATATCTGACAAATGGTTTCCCAGTAGCCGCCTCGCTCTGAGCAATCTCGTTTTCATGATGAGGGAAGATATTGTCTATCCCGCCAGTGTGAATATCAAAGGTTTCTCCCAAATACTTCATGGACATAGCGGAGCACTCAATGTGCCAGCCCGGTCGGCCCCGACCAAGTTCTGTTTCCCACGCTACCTGACCTTCCGGTTCTGCCTTCCACAGAGCAAAATCCCGCACATCTTCCTTGCTATATTCATCCACTTCTACCCTCGCCCCGGGTTTGATAGCCGAGAGATCCAAATGGGCCAGCTTTCCATAACTGGGGAATTTACTGATCCGAAAATAAATGGAGCCATCCTTCATATAGGCAAAGCCTTTTTCTAAAAGGGTTTTTATCAAGGAAACCATCTCCGGAATATGCTCGGTCGCCCGGGGAAGATAATCTGGTTTCAAAAGCCGAAGGCTCTCCATGTCTTCCAAAAAGAATTTGAGGTATCGGTTGGTAAACTCCTTAAGGCTAATACCCTCTCTCAGACAGCCGGCAATGGTCTTGTCATCCACATCCGTAATGTTCATCACCCTGGTGACGGCGTAACCACGGTAAAGCAGGTAACGATGAAGCAGGTCTTCAAATACATAGGCTCTAAAATTACCAATGTGCGCCAGGTCATAAACGGTTGGCCCACAGGTATATAGCCCTACTTGACCAGGCTGAAGAGTCTGGAAGTCTTCTTTCTTGCCGGTTAAGGTGTTGAAGAATTTCATCGAGCTGACACTCTTTCTGGCTTTTATCCGTTTTAATGGATTAAAATTAATTTTGCGGTTATTATAGCATAAGGCAAGAGACAAACAGAGACGCAAGCATCTTTGGGAAAAAATTCAGGGTAGGTCATTAACTGCTTAGTGTTTCAAGAAGGAAAGAATTAAAGGAAACGACATGAAGAGAATTCAGGGGAAACACGGAGTTGTCTGCTGGTTGGGGAAGGAAAAAAACGGGTACTTTGGTTGGCCAACCATTGCCAGGCTGGACGATGACCGGCTGGTAGTCGCCAGTTCCGGGCTGAGGCGCTGGCATATCTGTCCTTTTGGCAAAACAACCCTCTATTTCAGTAATGATGAAGGAGACACCTGGTCAGGGCCCCTGGTGATTAGCAATTCTCCCCTGGATGATCGGGATGCCGGCGTGATTAGCCTGGGCGGAAAAAGAATTCTAGTTACCTGGTTCACCTCCAACACCCGGACTTATTTAGAAAACTTACGGAAAGCGCTTGGCGATGAGGAACTGTCTTCCTGGTCCGAAGCCTTGGAAGGCCAGAGCGAAGCCAATATTGACAGATGGTTAGGTTCCTGGTCTCTAATTTCTGAGGATGGCGGAGAAAGTTGGATTGGCCCTTTTCCCACACCTTGCAATACTCCCCACGGGCCGATTAAACTGTCTTGCGGAAAATTGCTCTATTTGGGGAAGGCAACACCTGTTCAGAAAAGTAATAGGCCGATTATTTGCGCCTGGAGTCAAGAGGCTAAGAGCTGGGAAGTCGTTGGAAAAGTGCCTGTCTTTGAAGGAACGGAACCTGAGAATTACTATGAACCCCATGTCGTGGAATTACCTTCCGGCAAATTGGTAGGGTTAATCCGGGTGCAGAAGTTAAAAGAGGAAAAACCAGAGGCTGGCTTAATCAACTTCAGTCTTTTCCAGACAGAGTCAACTGATGGCGGAAAGACCTGGACAAAAGCCCTACCCACCGGGGTATATGGTTCCCCACCTCATCTCCTGCGTCATTCTTCAGGAATTTTAGTGTGTGTCTACGGATATCGTCGGTTACCTTATGGCCAGCGGGTGATGTTCAGCCTGGATAACGGCAAGACCTGGGAAACTGACTGGGTCATTCGGGATGACGGCCCTAGCCCTGATCTGGGCTATCCTTCTTCCGTAGAGATGCCTGATGGCAGCGTTCTCACCGTATACTATCAGCAACTTGCCTCTGAAGAAAAATGCTCTTTACTTTATACCCGGTGGCAATTACCCCAGCTATAAACCACCAGGATTTCTTACACCAGATGGGAGTTAAAATTTGTTCAGGTCCCTTAGTTTTGTCCTTCTTCCCTTCATGTCCGGCTTCTCTTTAGAAGAAAAAGGGGTTCTATTCCTTGTCAGTGACCTTCACCCTCAGGCAAACCTAAAAAAATCAGCGGCAGTTCGTTAAAGAAGTAATGGCAGCCTGTATCCTTGATGTAATCAAGAACATCAGCATACTCGGGTTTCTTAAACCAGTTGCTGAGGAGGTAGACGTACTTCACCTGCAAGCCCAGAGGGCTGACAAGTTTTGTGTATTGCCTCTTCTTGAAATCACTGGTTTGCAGTTTTTCATCCACTGAGCCTGATACTTGCTGATATTTCATTTCTATAATGAACAAGGTTCGCCGAACGACTACCAAGAGAGCATCATCAGGCAATAACCGTCTGGTGACAAATTTCCTCCACTGGATGTTATTTTCCTTCAAAAATTCATAAAATTCGTGCTTTTTGAAACATCTGGCAACTAGTTTTCCTTTGAAGAGTAAGTGGTGACCGGCTTTGTTAGCCACCTTCTGAATCTGGTAACCAGGAATGCTGGCTAAGGCTGCCTGAAGATTAACCTTCTTCTCGAAATTCAAGCCGGTGATGGTATGACCGCCTCCCCGGCTGTCCTTTTTCATCGCCTGACTCCGAATATCTCCGGGCAAACAACTCTTTCTTGGGTAGCCTGCTTCAATCGCTTAACCGCAAGTTCGGCGAAAGTAGGATCAAGTTCGCAACCGACGAATCTCCGCTTTAGATTCACGGCGGCAACCCCAGTAGTGCCGCTTCCGGTAAAAGGGTCGAATACTAAATCATTCTCCCTGGTGCTGGCCAGAATGATTCTCTCAAGAAGCTTAACTGGTTTCTGAGTCGGATGTTTGCCGAAATGTTTTTCATCCGGACCAGGTGGTGGAATGGTCCAAACTGTTTTCATCTGCCGCCCACGGTTAAGCTTTCTCATTGTCCCATAATTAAAGAGGTGTTTTGATCGCCTGTCCCTAGCTGCCCAGATAACTGTTTCTGTTGAATGGGTGAAATAACGACAGGAAAGGTTGGGCGGTGGATTGGGTTTTTCCCAGGTGATATCATTCAAAATTTTCATACCAAGTTGCTGCATGGCAAAACCAACTGAGTAGATAACGTGATGCGTTCCGGTAACCCAGAGCGTGCCATCAGGTTTGAGAATTTTCTGACACCGAAGAAGCCAGGCTTGATTGAATCGGTGGTTTTCATCTATTCCTCGTGACCTGTCCCAGATACCCTTGTTCACACAGGTCATTCTTCCGGCCCGGCAGGTAATACCTCCATTGGACAGAAAATATGGAGGATCAGCGAAAACCATGTCAACCAGACCCCGGGGAAAGCTCTTGATGAGAATGTCCATAAAGACCAAGCAATCCCCGCGAAAAAGGTAAACGCCGGTATCACTGTCTGAGAATACCCGATGGATTCCTCCTTCTTCAAGAAGGCTATTGATATCAGCGAACAATTCCTGGTGGTAAACAGAACTAATCTCAGCAATCCCTCTTTTCTTTTTCTGCTTTCTGCCTTCGGGGAGGAGAGTATTGTCCTTATGTCTCATCCTAGGAATCTTTTCATTGCTCTTATCCTATCATAACATCACGAGAGAAACAATCTCCTTAAAACCTCTTGGATTCAGCAACAACGAGGTTAGGTTTTCTTCAACCCTCCCGGTACTCGGTCCGGGCGATAATCTCTTGCTGGAGTTTTTCCGGTAGATGGACAAAATAGTCAGAGTAGCCTGCCACCCGGACCAAGAGGTCCTGATATCTTTCTGGATGTTTCTGGGCCTGACGCAAAATTTTTGAATTAACCACATTAATTTGGACCTCAAAACCACCGCGGCTGAGGTAAGTTTCTATCAGTTTACCCACGGCTGCCTGCCCCTGCTTGGTAGCCAGAAGACCTGAAGAAAACTTGAGGTTTAGCACCAGTCCGCCGAGGACTTTTTTGTGACTCCATTTAGTAGCAGAAAGAACGGCTGCAGTTGGTCCTTTCGTCTCCCGGCCCTGGCAGCCACCTGCGCCATCCGCCAGAGGCCAACCGGCTAATCGCCCGTCAGGGGTGGCTCCAGTTTCCCGGCCAAATCTTTCATGCATCACCCAGCAGAAAAACCCAGGAACATATCGGTGAGGCCCTACTTGGCATTTTTCCGTCTCCTGAATTAAAAACTCAGCCCATTGCCTAGCCAGCCGGTCTGCTTCATCGTTGTCGTTGCCATAATGGGGCAATCGGGAAATAATGAACTGTCTCAGTTTCTCCTCACCCTTATAATTAGCAGTGAGTATTCGAGAAAACTGGTCCAAACTCAGGACCTTTTTTTCATATACCAGATGTTTAATCGCCAGAAGGCCGTCCACCAGATTCCCCAAGCCAACAAAAGAATTCTCCACCCAGTTGTATTTGGCTCCACCCCGGTCAAAATCCAGCCCGCGCTCCAGACAGTCAGTGATGAAGCAACTGGCCAGCGGGAAACAACCAGTCTGGGAGCGTCTCTGCCAGATTTCATCCAGTTTGCTCGCGGCTGAAGCAATCTTTTCTGACAAATTCTTCCGCAAAAGGCTTTTTAAGGCTCCAAAGGTAGCCGGTGACTTTCCGGAGCAAATGATCTCCAGTAAAGCCCCAGGCAGGTTGAAGTAAGGAGCAGTCACCCAAATATTGGAAGCACCACAGATTTTTATTTCCACACAGGTGGAATTCATATAATTAAAGGAATCCTGCCGACTAACCCCATTTTCCCTTAACCCCTCAACAATCAGTTCATCATTGAAGAAAGCCGGGTCACCAACGCCGGTGCTCAAAACTTTAAGGGAAAAATCCATCAGTTTTTTCGGCAGATTTCTGTGCCAAGCCAGGCCCACCGTTGGATAAACCAGCCCGGTGGCTTTTCTGGCAGCCAGGCAGATAAATGTCAGGTCATTACAGATCGGCTTTCCTTGGCTATCCCGACCACCGACCATCGCGGCCACTGCTGAGCCTGGGCCAAGAATCCGGTTATACTGAATGAAAAGACAGCAAAGCAGGTCAAAAGCACTCCGGGGAGTTAACCGACCGGACTTAACATCCGCTTGGTAAAATGGCCAGAGGATTCGGTCTAATCTTCCCGGCGAAGTGAGTCCATGGTCTTCTCCAAACCACAGGCTGATAGTGACGAGAAAAAGGAGTTGGACTGCCTGGTGAAAGGTGGTAGGAGGACTATTAGCCAGATAACAACACATTTGACTCAATGATTGCCAGGACTCAACGTTTTTTTTATCTTGCCCAGCCAGCTTGTGACAAACCTCAGCTACCCGGTGAATATAAACCTGCAGTCCCTTGAGGGCAATCTGGCAGGCTTGATAAAAAACTTTTCGCTCAGCCTTGAGGTTAGGACTTTCCAGGCAAGAGACAATTTTCAGACCTAATCCTGCTATCCCTGCCTGGAAGAGAGTCTCATAGTCAGGATGGAAATGGCCAGCATCCCCTCCGGGAAAAGGCGGAACTGTAGCCAGGATTTTTTCTGCTTTCTTCAGTAATTTTTTTTCAGCAGTTGTTGGCTGACGAAAAAGTGGCTTGCCAACAATAAGTTCACCTGGCTCCAGATGGATGGGAAGGACACGCAGACGTTCAGCGGTTCGTCTAGCCCGCCAGATGAGCCAGTCCTCTTCAGGAGAACGATTTGACCAGACCTGGGCATCGCTCAGGGAAAGCTGAAAAGGTCTCAAATAGTATCCTTCCTGAATTAGTCGCTGACACTCTCTGGCTTTTTCTCGGAGAATTTTTATCTCCGGGGTTAGCTCCCAGGATAATATCTGTTGTCTTTCTCTCTCTGTCATTTCTGATTATCAGACTGAACCGCAGAATGCATCTTTAGGGTAATGGGATTAACAGGTTGATTGGCAGTAAGATTGAAGACCAGGAAAGCCCGGACTTGCTCAGGCAAGGCTAGACCCGAGAGAGCATAGGGATTGAAAGGGTAAACCGGCCAGAAAAACCACGCCGGCAACTGACTGGAAATTTGCCAGTTTTTTGTCTTCAAGTATTCTCCAGTCTTAAGGTTGAGCCGTTGCTCGGTCAACTGTGAAACCTTAAACCTACTCTGGCCAATAATGACCTGCTCCCTTTCACCAAGTCGTAAAGGCACCGCTACCCGAATCTGCTTGAGATGAGAAAATTTCTCCACAGAGAAAGTTAATTCCACTCTGTCTGGGCGAGGGAAAGCAACGGCTATCTGACAGCTCGGCCCCCCAAAATCAAGAATGAGCCTATCTTTCTTGTCTTCAGAAAACACCCTGGCTTTCACTGGAGAGAAACCCCGGCTGGCTCCTTGCCAAAAAGAAAAATTTGCCCAGTCTGGTTGGTTCTTGGAATTATCCGCGGAAATAATCAGGCCGCAACTCCTATGCCAAACCGAAACAAAACAGGAACGGTCCATCAACCAACGCGACTCAGCATTTGTCTGCTGTTGTTGGGCGTTCAGAGCATACCCAGAAAGGCAGACAAAAAAATCTCCTTTTTTCCTTAGACAAGCCTTTCCCCGGTAAACCTCTCGCCAAGTCTTTTCTTCCTGGAAGACCGGTTCAGCCAAAGAAAAGCTTTCTGGCCAGATATCCAGGGCAGAAGTTAGATACGGTAAGACTATTTTTCCCGGAGGTTTTCTCTTCAGGCACTTTAGCAAAAAACTGATTAAGCCTTGACCCTTCCCCTCCGTTAATAAACCAGGCCAGCCGATAGATAAGACTTCTTCCCGGTATTTGACCCGGCCATCTATGGTTTCCACCAGGGAACCATCCGGATATAAAAAGCGACGGTGAAATTCGGTTGCCTTATCCAAGGCAGAAAGGACAGAATCATCCCGGGACATAAAATAGTAAAGACCGAGGGCGTGAAGGTAGATGGTATTATACGAAACCGTTGGACCAGAACCCTCTGGCCAGAAGCCGTCTGGCTGAACTTCTCCAGCCACTTTTCTCATAAAATCACCGCCCAATTTTTTCCAACCGGAATGAGAGAAAACCTTTCCTGCCTGGTAAAGAGACATGGCTTTCCAGGCAGAGATGTTATGGATTGGATCTGTTTTCAGTTCCCGGGAGATGCCGCTATAGGCTGCCAGCAAACCTTTCTTCCATCTTTCTTTTCGTTTCTCTTCCAGGAAAGGCTGGCAAACTCGGAAAGCCTCCAGCCAGTGAAACATTGTCCAGGGCATATAAATTTTCCCCCAGGCAGAACCGTCAGCTTTAAGGAATTCCGTCCGACCGTCTTTATCCTGGGAAGACGCGATCGCGTCCCCTCCTTTTTGGACCGCGTTCAGAATTTCTTTTGAGCGGTAAAAGGGATTATCAGGATACCGGCAGGCAAAAAACCAGGCTAATGGCCAGATGAAATCCTGGTTGGTTAAAGTCCATTGACCTTTCTCGTCAAGGAATCGGCCAGTCCCTGAAGAATAGCTTCTTTTTAACTGGGCAATTCCTGAAGCAATCATTTTCACTAAGTCAGTTTTTTCGGTCATAGTTCAACAACCTGGCTGCATTTTTCCAGGCGATTTTCTCCCAGGCATCCAGGGAAATAAGTTTTTCCTGCTTCAACCGATGGAAAAAATCTATTATCTTGACTTCATTTCTGGTATGACTGCGGACACAGTAATCTGTGCCGAAGAGAAGTTTGTCCTGGAAAGCCTCAAGGAAATCAAGGCCAAAAGACAAGTCTCTGGTTAAGGCGTTGTAGCCGCTTCCAGCAGAAAGGTCAGCAAACAAATTAGGGTAGGTTTTCATCAATCTTGGAACTGCTCCGCCTGGCTTGACCGGACCAGACGGATAGCCCTGTCTTTCTTCAGCGCTGACCTGTCCGGAAATCTCAGCCCAGAAGGTTGGACCATGCCCGACAATAATTGTTTCCGGACACACTCTCAAAACCCTCTCCAGTCCAGGCAAGCCAGGGGCATCTTCCAGCCCGTAGGAAACTGGCCGACTGTGAAGGTCAATCACCACCGGCAATTTAAATCGGCCAGCTTGGTGGAAAAGGTTGAGGCACCGCGGGTCATCAATAGACATCTTTGGTAGCAATTCTCCTATTCCCCGGCAACCCCTGGCTACATATTCTTCCAGGAGAAAGGTAAAGTCCATATCCGGGCTGTTCAACCCGAATCGGGGATCAATCAGACAGAAAGGAATCAGTCTTTTCGGGAAATGGCTGCATTCCCGGAGAACATCCTCGGTGTCAGCTTCCAGGTAGTTACCCTCTGGTGTCTCGCTTAAGGCCAGCACGCAGGCTTTGTCTATTCCCCACTCGTCCAAGCGAGAGATTATCTGACTGGCCTCAAGGGATTCTTTTCTCTCTTGAGAGACTCGGCCAATATGAGCGTGAAAATCAATGAGCATTTTCCCTTCTTTGTATCAGCTTAGCCGCTCCTTTTTGAGAGAACCTCAGTCCCTTCCTCCAGTTTGGCTTTAGCCTAGGGTTTTAAGAATAACCATCATTTCCAGAATGCCCGCCTCGGCATAAGCTTGGCCTATTCCCAGAAAAACTTCTCCGTTGGCCAGGGACTGGCGTAACGATTGGCCCTTCATATTTTCCTCTATATCCTATCACCAGTATACCTGCCAGGCAATCTTTTTGACGGAAGTTAGTTTGTCGCCTAAACTATAGGTATGGGGAAAAAAGTAACCACTGAAGAGGTGAAATATCTTGCCAATTTAGCCAGGATAGCCCTTACCGAGGAGGAGGCTATCAGGCTGGAGAAGGACCTGGAGCAGATTTTGGAGTACGTATCCCAACTGGAAGCGATTGATACCACAGCCGTGGAACCGACCTACCATGTTTTGCCCCCAACCAATGTCTGGCGGGAGGATAAGGTGGTTGCTTCTCTTTCTCCGGAGGAAACCCTAGCTAATGCGCCAGAAAAAAGCGACAATTTTTTCAAGGTACCCCGAGTTATTTGAATCAGGTTGAAATGGAACGCAAATATCTACCTTTTGAAAAACCCCTGGAAGCCATTGAAAAAGAGCTGGCTCATCTCCAGATCAGAAAACAGCAAAATTTTGAGGATACTCAGACTGAGATAATTCGTCTCCAGCAAAAACTGGCGGAAACCACTGAGCAAATCTTCTCCTCCCTCACTCCCTTTCAGAAGGTACAGCTAGCCAGACATCCCAGCCGGCCCCATACTCTGGACTACATTAAATTTATCTTTGAAGAATTTCTGGAGCTGCACGGAGACCGGGTCTTTGGGGACGATCCAGCGGTGATTGCCGGCCTGGCCAAGTTTGAAGGAACCTCGGTCGTGGTAGTCGGACAGCAAAAAGGGGCAGACACTAAAGAGAATCTCCAAAGAAAGTTTGGCATGGCTCATCCCGAAGGCTACCGGAAAGCCAGAAGACTAATGAAATTAGCAGAAAAACTTCGCCTGCCGGTGTTAACCTTTGTTGACACTTCAGGAGCCCATCCGGATATGGCCGCCGAGGAACGCGGTCAGGCACTGGCGATTGCCACCAATTTGCAGGTAATGGCTGGGCTTGAAACCCCGATTCTGGTAACCATTATTGGGGAAGGAGGCAGCGGAGGGGCTCTTGGTATCGCCCTGGGTGATCGGGTGTTGATGCAGGAGTATGCTATCTATTCGGTTATCTCTCCGGAAGGTTGCGCCTCCATTCTCTGGAGAAGTAAAAATTTACCGGAGATAGAAGAAGCCGCCAGAGCCTTGAAACTGACTGCCCCTGAACTACTGCAATTAGGGGTGATTGATGAAGTAGTGCCAGAGCCTTCAGGCGGGGCTCATCGCGAACCGCAGAAGGCGGCAGAACTCTTAGCTAAGGTCTTGCGTAAACATCTGACTGAATTAAGAACCATAAAAGCGGAGCAACTGGTGGAAATCCGTTATCAGAAATACAAAAAAATGGGGGTTTTCCGTGAAATTGCCGCCACTCCAGAAGAAACTTAAGTTGGTTCTACCCAAGGGTTCCCTTCAGGAAGCCACCTTGACCCTTTTTCAGCATGCCGGGTTTGAAATCTCGGCTAATGCGAGAAGTTACTTTCTTTCTATTGACGACCCGGAGATTGAAGCCGTTATGCTGCGTGCCCAAGAAATTCCGCACTATGTGGAACTGGGGGCTTTTGATGTGGGCATCTCCGGAAAAGACTGGATAAGGGAAAACAGAGCCAAGGTGGTGGAAGTTTCTGAATTGATTTATGCTAAGCAAGGGTTAAGACCAGTAAAGATAGTTCTGGCTGTTCCGGAAAACTCACCGGTGAAGTCGGTGAGGGACCTGGCTGGCAAGAGAATTGCCACTGAGCTGGTCAATGTCACTCGGGATTACCTCAAGAAACACCGGGTGAAAGCTGAGGTGGAATTTTCCTATGGCGCCACAGAGATTAAAGCCGGGCCTCTGGTAGATGCCATTGTGGAAATTACCGAAACCGGCTCTACTCTCTTTTCCCATCACCTAAGGATTGTTGAGGTAGTGATGACTTCCACACCAAGACTGATCGCCAATCAGGCAGCCTGGCGGAACCAGTGGAAGAGAGAAAAAATAGAGAATCTAGCTCTCCTTCTTCAGGGAGCTCTCATTGGAGAAAGGAAAGTTGGCTTGAAAATGAATGTGGAGAAAAAGAATCTTAATCAACTTCTGAAGATTCTGCCAGCGATGAAGAACCCCACCATTTCCCAATTAACTGATCCAGAGTGGTGCGCTCTGGAAACAATTGTTGACCGGGAAGAGGCTAAGCATCTCATCCCCAGGCTAAAAAAACTTGGGGCCCAAGGTATTGTGGAATATCCTTTGCATAAAGTGATTTATTAGAGTGCCTAAGCAGGAGGAATGAATATGCCGTGTGGAAGGAAGCGCAAACTGCGCAAGGTGAAAACTCACAAGAGGAAGAAAAGACGGAAGGCTTTGCGCCACAAGAAGAGAAAAAGATAACCAGACCTTCCTTTTGAGGGGGTTGGATGAAAACCGGGTTGATGGTGGTGGGTGTAAGTATTCTGGCTGGTTGCTGCCAGTTACCTCTGGCTAAGAAAGAAGAGGCGTTAAAGATTTATGTGCGGGGTCTTCTCCACGAAAGCCAGAAGGAAAATGAGCTAGCAGCCACGGCTTTCCAGAAGGCGACGGAGAAAGGCGCCAATGTGGGTTACCTTCAGACAAAACTTGGCCAGTTAGCCCTGAAAAAAAAGGATTTTAAAGCGGCGGAGAAACACTTTGCCAAAGCCTTGCAGATTGACCCGGAAAGCGCCCAGGCCCTTTTCGGAATGGGACTGCTATATTATCAGAAAAAGGAAAACACCCAGGCTATCTCTTATCTGAAGAAAGGTTTGGAGATTGACCCAGGAGCGAGCTCGGTAAGAATGATTTTAAGTGACCTGCTGGTGGCTAGTGGCGACTACTCAGAAGCAGCCAAACACTACCAGATTTTACTTGAGGAAAATAGAAGAAATCCTCTGCTTCATTTTAACTACGCCACCGTGTTGGAAAAACTCGGCCAGGAGCAACAGGCAGAAAAAGAATTCCTCCGGGCATTGGAACTTTCCCCTAACTTTCATCAAGCCACCATGGCTCTCGGTTTGCTTTACGAAAGAACCAACCGAACCGATCAGGCAGAAACTCTTTACCGCCGCCTTATCCAGGTAAATCCGAAAAATCATCTTCCCTATCTTCTTCTCCAAGGAATCTATGCCAGAAAAAATGACCTGGAAGCGGTCAAAGGAATCCTCCAAGAGGGATTGAAAAACGGGGTAAATCGGGCGGAATTCTACCAGATGTTAGGCTCTATAGCCCTGGAAGAGAAGGAGTACCAGAGAGCCGAAGAGTATGTGAAAAAGGGCCTGGAGATTGAACCGACCAGCCAGGCTTATTTCACCCTGGGGGTGACTTACGACAAAATGAAAGACACCGAGCGGATGGAAACCGCGATGAAAAAAGCAATTGAACTGAATCCCGAGAATGCCATGGCTTTGAACTATCTTGGTTATTCCTACCTCCTGAAAAAAAACCTACCTCCAGAAAAATTGCAGGAAGCATTTTCCCTGATTAAAAAAGCCTGCGAAATAGAACCAGACAACGGTGCTTTCTTGGACAGTCTGGGCTGGGCCTACTTCCTCATGGGCAATAGCCAACAGGCGGAAAAACTTCTTCTTAAAGCCGCCTCTCTGGAACAGGACCCGGAAATATTTGAACACCTGGGCTATCTTTACCGACAGAAACAAGACATTCATAAGGCAATCTTATGGTGGTCAAAATCTCTGGAGCTGAAGTACAATGAGGAAGTTGACCAAGCTGTTCAGGAAATAATCAAGGAATTGAGAAAATAATCGTTGACAGTTATGTCCCTCCTTGATCAAGTATCAGAAGACAAGCATACGCTGAAAAGGCTAACCCTCAGGGAGTTGGAGGACCTGGCTGAAGAAATCAGAAATTTGATTATTGAGGTGGTAGCCAGAAATGGCGGACACTTGGCTTCTAACCTGGGAGCGATTGAATTAACCATCGCCATTCATCGGGTTTTCACCATTCCCCCTGATAAACTCGTGTTTGATGTAGGACATCAGTGTTATACACATAAAATTCTCACCAACCGAAAGGATTTCTTCCTTACCCTGAGACAGACAGGAGGCTTGAGTGGTTTCCCTTGCCCGGAAGAAAGCCAAGCAGACATCTTTTTCACCGGACATGCCGGCACCGCCGTCTCTCAAGCAACTGGCCTCTCTCTGGGAGAAGAAAGTCTCAAAAGCAACCACCGGATTATTGCGGTAATCGGCGATGGGTCCTTGACCAATGGATTGACCTTTGAGGGGCTGAATTTTCTGGGAGCCAGCCGGAAAAAACTCCTGGTAATTCTGAATGATAACAAGATGTCCATCTCCCCCACCCGGGGGGCACTCTCTTATTATCTTACCCGGCTGGTAACCTCTCCTCGGATAACCCGGCAGAAACAAGAACTTCATCAGGCTTTGCGAAAAATACCGAATATTGGTGATGACCTTCTTCGTCTGGCCGAGGAATTGGAAACCAAAACGAAGGAACTTCTAGTCCCAGGCGTTTTCTTTGAAAAACTGGGGCTGCGGTATCTGGGGCCGATTGATGGTCATGACCTGCGCCAATTAGTGGAAATTCTAACTAATCTCCAGGAAATCAATGAGCCGGTTTTACTTCACGTCGTTACTAAGAAAGGAAAAGGCTATCGGCCGGCAGAAGAGCATCCGGAGAATTTTCATGGGGTAGGGCCGTTTGACATAAAGACTGGTCACCCCATGGAAAAAAATGGGCCCACTCCCTCAGCTTATGTCGCCAAGACGTTGGAGGAGATAGCCAGTCATGATGACACGCTGGTGGTTCTTACCGCGGCAATGGAAAAAGGGCTGGAGTTGGAGGATTTTTCCCTTCGGTTTCCCGAGAGGTTCCTGGATGTGGGAATTGCTGAAAGTCACTGTGTTACCTTAGCCAGCGGATTGGCGAAAGTCGGGTTACGACCGGTAGTGGCTATCTACAGTACCTTTCTTCAACGGGCCTATGACCAAATCTGGCATGATGTCTGTCTTCAAGGACTGCCGGTGGTTTTTCTGGTGGATAGAGCCGGCGTGGTGGGAGAAGATGGAGCAACCCACCAGGGAATGTATGACCTTTCCTATCTCCGAACTATTCCCCGGCTGCGTCTCTTTGCTCCCTACAGCTTAGAAAATTTGGGAAAGTGCCTGCACCAGTGTTTGCGGGAAAAAATTCCTTCAGCCATCCGTTATCCCCGCGCTTACCTCCCAGAAAATATGCCTCAATCTTTTGGTTCCGGGGAAGAAGCAGAGGTACTGATTCTGGGACTGGGTAGTCTGGCCGAGGAATGTTTCACGGCCAGCCAATTGCTTCAAACCAAGGAACTTTCAGTCTCAGCAGTAGCAGTGGATCAGGTGAAACCACTAAGCGATGAGGTTAAGAGATTGTTGTTAGGCAAGAGGCAGCTGGTGGTCACCGTAGAAGAAAACTCCCGGGTGGGAGGTTTTGGAGCTGCTGTACTGGAATATTTGGCAGAGCAAAGGAGAAAAACTCCAGTTTTAGTTTTAGGGTTGCCTGACGATTTTGTCAGCCATGGTCAGAGAAAGCAAATCTTAGAAAAATATGGCCTCTTTGGCCGTGGCATTGCCCGGTCAGTGGAGGAAGCATACTCTTGGTTAGGGAGTGGTTGATGGCCGCCTTAAGACTCCACCGTTGGGTCCCTTTCAGTCGAGCCAACGGGCCTGGCTACCGGGCGGTAATCTGGGTTCAGGGCTGCACCCTGGGATGCCCTGGCTGTGGTAACCCAGCGACCCATCCCCGGAAAGGTGGATACCTGATTGAACCGAGAGCCCTGGTGGAAAAAATAGCCAGCTATTCCAGGCAGATAGAAGGGGTGACCATCAGCGGCGGAGAGCCACTCCAGCAGAAGAAACCTCTACTGGAATTCTTAGGTCTTCTCCGGACCCAGACTAATCTTTCGGTGATTCTTTTCACCGGCTACAGTTGGGCAGAGGTGATAAAAATGAGAGAAAAAAGAACTTTATTTTCCCTGATTGATGTCATCATTGCTGGTCGGTATGACCAAGGACAGAGACTGGCTAAAGACCTTCAGGGTTCTGCCAATAAGACCTTCCATTTCTTAACTAGGAGATATAGCCAAAGAGATTTTCAGGATATTTTGCCGGCAGAAATTCTTATCACTTCCCAGGGGGAAATTGTTTTTACCGGCATTGACCCACTTGGTCTGTCAGACTGTTCTAAGGCAAGGTAAAGAAAAAACGGAAGTCGAAAAATTAATAAGGAACTATTTCTGTCTTATTTTCGCCTGGGTTTATTTTTGCTTCTTTCTGATTATCCGGGATCGGCTTGGTGATTAGACCATGGTAATCCTACTTTCCACTGTCGGTTCCTTAGGGGACCTCCATCCGGTTTTAGGCCTTGGTCAGACTTTAGCCGCTGGGGGAGCAAAAGTGTTCTTGGTTACCCACCCTTTTTACCGGGAAAGGGTTTTGACGGCTGGACTGGAATTTATCGGCGCAGGACCAGAAGTCCATCTGTTTGAAGAAATCAAGAAAAATCCTCAGTTTCTTGACCCGCAATCAGCCCCACTGGCAGTCTGGAACGAATTTGTTGTGCCAGGGGTGGAAGATTTTTATCAGGCTACTTATCAGGCAATCCAGGAATACCACCCAGTATTACTTGCCGGTCACTTTCTGGCTGTCGGCAGTCTGCTAGCTGCCTATCAGACCAGGTTACCAGTAGCCGTCCTGATGACCACCCCAACTGGTTGGCTTTCCAGTGAAGACCTAGTTCTTAAGGGAGGCTATTTGCCATGTTTTACCCGGCCAATCTTCCGGTTTTTGCGAGAGCGAATCTTTTCTTACTGCAGTCAATCGCTTAAACCGGTGTGCGAAAAACTTCAGATTGCCTGGAATAACCAGATAGCAGAAAAGGCAATGCGGGATGTCAATTTAAATCTGGGACTATGGTCTCCTTTTTTCCGTCCAGCCAGCACTGATGATCCACCTCGTTCCTTCATCTGCGGCTTCTGTCAACCATTCATTGACCCATCACCATTGCCGCCAGAAATTGACCAGTTTCTCCGGGAAGGAGAACCACCAGTGATTGTCACCTTCGGGTCAGCCGCCAGTCTGCACGCTAGAGACCTCTATTCGCTTGTTTCTCAGGTGAGTCTGAGCCTGAACCTTCGTTGTTTGCTGATTGGCCCCGGGTTAAGAGAACTAAGCGTACCCGGGAAAGTGGCTACCGCCGACTATTTGCCCTATCAGGTTGTTTTTCCTAGGGCAAAGGTGATTGTTCATCACGGGGGCATCAACACTATAGGTGACGCTTTGCAATCAGGCAAACCCCAGATGATACTTCCTTTTTGCCATGACCAGTTTGATAATGCGGCCAGGTGCTTAAGGTTGGGGGTGGGGCTCCGATTAGACCGTTACCGGTTGACAGAAAAGACTCTCTCCCGCACCTTAAGCAAGGTACTTCAGGATGCCCATCTTCATTCTACTTCCGAAAAAATTCAGCAAATAATTATCCAGGAAGCCAGAGGAAACCAAGTAGCCGCTACCCACCTTCTTTCCCTGGTTAATCGCCGGAGTTTTTAAAGGTATTTTAAAAACACTTGACAGAACTACTCCTGGCTGGTAAAATACCATAAAATGAAAAATGAAGAACTCGTTTTCAGTTTATCCAGGCCACAGCTAGGCAGCAATTCATTTCATTATCACCGCCGCCAGAATTATGCCCGGGTACTGTTGACCATCAAAGAATTTTCTCCCATTTCCAGACCAGAGATTGCCAAACGGACTGGGCTCAGCCACCCCACTGTAGTCAGCATTGTCCAGGAGCTTTATGAGAAAAAACTGGTAAGATTGAAGAAGGCCTCGCATTCCGATGTTGGCCGCAATCCATTTCTGGTAGAATTTCAGAGCCAGATTGGGGTAGTCGCAGGAGTAGATGTCGGTCTGGAATCCTACGGCATTGTGGCTGATTTAAACGCCAAAGTTCTGATGGAACATCGTTCTTCTCTTTCCAAAACTAATTTCTCCTGCGATTTACTCGGAGATTTGATTAATCATCTATTGCAAACTTATGGCCAAAATAACCTTCTCGGGATAGCCGTGAGCCTTTCCGGACTGGTGAGTTTGGCTGGCGAATATCTCTGGATGGAAAAAAATCAGAAATTCCCGGTAAAAAAGGAGCTGGAAAAGCGTTTTGGCGTACCTGTCATTGTGGAAAACGATGCTAACATGATGATGTTGGCTGAATCCCGGATAGGAATAGCCCGGGGTGTAAGCCAGGCAATTTATGTTATAAAAACCAGCAGCGGAATCGGATTTGGAATATTGATAAACGGTTCAATCTATCGTGGCTATCAGGGATGCGCTGGAGAAAACCTGGGCATTGTCCCGGAAGAGGTGCGTACTCCTGAGGGCGACCCCTCCCCAAGTTTCATTACCGGACTAAACCGGCTGATTCACCTTTTTGACCCGGAAATGATTATTCTGGGCGGCGCTTTGGCCAAGGTAGGAGAAACCTTCCTGGAAAAAGTGAGAAAGTCAGTGAATGACCGACAGTTCCCCAGAGAAGGGGTAAGAATTGAAACTGGAGTGGTTGGTCGGGAAAGCATTATCCAGGAAGTAGTCAACCTGGGCATTGAAAAACTTTTAGGCTTTGAATAATACTGTCAGAAAACCAAGGAGGTGAGAAATATGGAGAAAACTGAGGGGTTTACGTTGATTGAACTACTGGTGGTGGTGGCTATTATCGCAGTCCTAGCTGCCATGCTGCTTCCGGCGCTGGTCAGGGCCCAGGAACAAGCAAAAAGAGCCGCCTGTATTTCTAACCTGAAACAGATTGGAGTAGCCCTCTATCTCTATGCTCAAGACTATGACGGCTGGTTTCCTCTGGCCAGGGATGCCAATGGTATGAACAAGTGTTCCCGTTCCTTGATGTTGTTGGTAGGCCAGATTGTTTCTGGACCGGGAGGGCCGGCAGCAGCGCCAGATGCAGATTTTGAGGGGCCAAGGTACATAACCAACCCAGAAATTTTTATTTGTCCCAGTTCCCGGTATGAGAGTAAATCTGACATCGGTTATCTGAAGTACGAACACTGCTCTTATGCTTATGCTCTCAATCTGAATACCAAGAAGCCCGCCATCCCAGCCACGTTGGCCGCTGGTACTCTCCTATCGTCTAACTATGCTTTAGTGGCCGACAAGAAAAGCACCGGAGATGATAGCGGCGGAGGTACTCAGAACCGTGAATCTTACGGGTATGGCGGTTACTACCGGCTGCGGTTAACCGGGATGATGAGCCATGGTCGGGTGGGTATAAATGTTCTTTACATTCATGGGGACGCTCGCTGGGTTCCTTCTTACCGGGCTTCCGACGGTTACCGTTATGTGCCGGCTGCGGCATTACCTAATTGCGCTTACAATGTTACTGTTTATCCTGGAGACCGACCTTATTACATGACTGACACGGTACCGACTGATGCTTTTGATGACCAGATTTTCCTACGCGGACCCAATGTAGAAAGTGTCTTTTAACTTGGAGGATTGGATGAAGAGAAAGAAAAAAGGGTTCACTTTGATAGAACTGTTGGTAGTCATTGCCATCATTGCCATTTTGGGGGCGATGTTACTTCCAGTCCTGGGCAAGGCCAGGGAAAAGGCTAGGCGAGCACTCTGTATGAACAATCTAAAACAGATCGGCCTGGCTTTCCGGATGTATGCGGAAGACTATGACGGCTGGTTCCCTGATTACCGAGGGCCAGCCACCGCTTCCTGGTATATCTTGACGCTGCGTCCTTTTAACAAACTCCTGGGTAAAGATTCTACCGGCAGTCTGGGTGGTGTAAGCTACATCAAGAATCCAGAAGTCTTTCTCTGTCCCAGCCAGAAGATGGATATGCGAGCTCTTGTTAGAGTGCGCAATCGCGGTTATCTCTCCACCCGCTCAGAAGGTCCGGCCATCTTGTGTGAATGCTCTTACGCTTACGGTAAACTCGGCGATATCTCTACCTATGACTGGGTGAGTTATAGCATCCGGGAACATGCCTACAACTTTACTACTGGCTGGAATTGCTCTACCCAGGACGATTCGGTCCTAGCGGCTGACCGACAGCGACCTGCGGCGACTTTTGGCCGGGCTAACCTGGCTGGTTCGCCAAACTGGTATCTTGAAGGCTGGGATAATGGTACCTCGCCGGTAGATGTTTACAAGCAGGTAGCTAGCCCAACCGCTCTTGGTCTGACCTTGACGCAAGAGAACAACCATGGCACAGATGGCATCAACGTCCTTTATGTCAGCGGTGCGGTTCGCTGGATACCTTCTCAGAAAGTGGTTCAGGAAGGCAACACCCTCTATGTTCTACCAGCCACCAACGGACAAGAAGGATTGACCGGCTGGATCAGCCGGTTGCATAATCCCCTTATTTATATGCCGTAACAGGGAGGAAAGACATGAGAAGAAAAATTTCTGGTTTTACTTTGATTGAGTTGCTGGTTGTGGTGGCAATCATCGCTATCCTGGCCGCATTACTTCTTCCTGCCCTGCGCAAAGCTAGGCAAAAAGCAGAAGGCGCCTCCTGTATGAACAATTTGAAGCAGATTGGCCAGGTGGTTGCTATGTATTGTAGCGACTGGAATGACCGATTGCCTTACCAGGGAACATCTGATTATCCCGGCAAGGGCAAAGGTAACTGGATTACCGTTTGTCTGCCTTATATGGGCTATGTAGAAGGCAGCAGGAAAACTCCGGATATGCTCCGGTGTCCTTCTATGGCTGCCGCCTTGCCTTCCTGGGGAGTCCTTTTCCCCGAGGTTCCACCCTTTGATGACCCTTACTGGGCTGGAATGAGTGACTATGCCTGTGCCTGGCGAGCCGCTCAGCCTCTGGGTAGTTACCCGCCTTATGGCGGGGCTTCGCCAAGAACTAGTTACGGCTGGAACCGAATGAATACCGCTTGTTACAATACCTGCAACGGTGTTTTCCGCTCCCGGGTTGACCATCCTTCTGAGAGAATCCTCATTGTAGAAGCAGCCAGCAGTACCTGGTACGGGATACTATACGAGTTGAGTCAGCTTGGTTATCGGCACGCCGGTCAGTGTAACGCTTTATTTGTAGATGGCCATGTTGGTATTGTCCCTGGGGAGGCGAAGACTTCTCTTAAGAATCACTACTGGGGTATGTATCAGCAGTCTCGCTCCTTTGATGATTATTCCAGTCAAACAGGCGGAGCGCCGCCGGCTGACGCGGTGTATTAACCATTAGGAAAAACCATCAGCAACAATAGCTTTTTCTTTCAATCGGAGGACAAGAAATGAGATACTTTCTCTTTCAGGGACTTTGGTGTTTCCTCTTTTCCGCCTTGCTGACTGCCGGCACCAATCAGTGGACAGGAAAAACCAGCGACTGGTTTTCTGGCGAAAACTGGTCCACAGGAAAGGCGCCGGTAGCCCGGGACGGAAAAGATGTTCTCATCTCTGGAGGCGTGGCCAACTACCCTGTGCTGACTGCTGATGCAGCGGTTGATGGTTCTTTAGTCATTGAAAAAAATGCCAGGCTCACTCTGGCCGGACATAATTTAAAACTTACAAATCTTCAACCTTCAGAGAAAAAAGGTATCTTGGTTGAAGGAACACTTGATGCTTCTCACGGAAACTCTATTATCACTGTTGGGCCAGGCGGGCTTACCAATCTTGGGAAAATTGTCGGTACACCGGCTTTGGTGCTTGCTGGATACTGTTATCATGCAGCGATTAAAGCTGGGGGAGCAAGTTTTTCTTCTCTGACTCTACCTCCCGGTTCTTACAGTTACAGGGTGACTCTGACTGACAGTCTAACTCTTACCGGCAACCTAATTCTTAACGGGCATGGCCTTTTTGTTCCCCGGGGCGTTACCCTGACCATTCAGGGGGACCTTGCTTTTTCAGGAGGGAAGGAAAGTTCTGCCAGTCTGGCTATGGAAGGCCAGGTTTTCCTTAACGGCAATCTTTTTAGTGATGACTCTGCGGTTTGTGGTGGAGGAAAGGAAAAAGAAGAATCCTGGGTAATTTTTTTGGGAAAAGAAACCCATCTGGTGGAGGTGACCGGGAACAAAGCGATTTTACCACCTCTGGGTGTAAGTTCTGGCACTACCGTCAGATTGAAAGGTAATCTTGCCTGTGCTGGGTTAAAGATTGAGAAAGATGCCATCCTGGACGCCAGCGCTGTTTCTGTCATTACCTTTGGCGGGTCAGGAATTGTCAGCCATTGCCGTGGTTTGATTAATGAGGGCGAAATTATTGGCCGACCCAGGTTGGTTTTTTCTTCCGGTTGCTATCATGCGAGGCTGAAACCAAAAGAAGCCATCTTTACCGGGCTTACTGTTGATACCGGAAACTATGCTTATTCTGTCACCCAAGAAGGCAATCTGACTATCCAGGGAGACGTCCTTTTCAAGGTAGGTAGTTTCAATCTCGGGGAAAATGTTCTTACCATAACTGGGTCCTGCTTTCTTCCCCCTGTGCCGGAAAAACCAAGGACAGATTCTTTTCGCCTGAATTTCGGGAAGAAAGCCCAGATTGTCTTTACCGGTCCTCAAAAAGCCACAATTGAATCCGGCGGGACAGTAGCCAAAGATTCTTACTCCAGTATCTTTCCCTCCCTCACAGTGGACAAACCAGCCAGTACTCTCACAATAACCAAGGCACCGCTGGAGGTTAACGGAACATTCAAGCTATCCCAGGGAATATTGGAAACCAAAGAAGGTGGGGAGCTCTGGCTGGGGGTAGTTAGAGACACCAGGTATGCCCACTATGAAATCCATGATGTTGGCTTGAAACTTCAAGGGCCGCTGACAAAAGACCAGTTTCCTGAGATTAAACCGGCAGTAGCACCAGAGGCATTGCCTGGTGTGGTGACCCTCATCCATAACCAGATTGGACCTGAACTACCCAAAGGTCTGGAACTGGCGAATATCGCCCCTGCGGCCAAGATTAGGACTATTCCCTACACGACGATGGTGCGACTTCTTGTTGACCCTGATGAAAAACTGCGCACCATGCCTGAACCAGAAAAAGGAACTCCAGTAAAAACTGCAAGATATTATTTCCACTTTGATACTCCCCAGGAGATTGTGGCTATTAACTGGGCGGTACCTTCTGGTCCCTGGGCAATTCTCGTTGATACCAATGGTGATGGGGTTTGCGAAAAACTATTGCGGGCTGATTTGGAAGGAAAAATTACCAACCCCGGTGGTGTCTGGAAGGCAAGGACCTGGATAAAAAACACCTTCCAGCCATCAGTTCAGAATGTATCCGGAATTCTCCTGGCCACTTTTGGCCCCCCCCGCTATTATGACGTCCAGATCCTCGTTCCCAAGAAACAGACTACTTGGAAACCGGCTGCCCCGACTCCGAAAAACATCCCTGAAATCAAAGGCGGCGAACCGATAACCCTCAGGACACCGGAGCCAAAAGAGGAAGTTCTAAAAGGGTTTCATATTGAACCTTGGATGTTCAACATTTTGGGTTGGCTCAATACCCCAAAAGAAAAACGACCCCCTCTGAGAGAATACGAGCCTTTCCTTAATTTTGTGACGAACATCAAGAAATATCACGCCAATGTTGTGAATATGTGGCCGCCCAGAAATATCCAGGTGCCCAGGGGAAAAGGAACATACGAATCTGATGTTCTCTGGCCTAGTCAGTATGACCGATGGTCTCTAACCGAAAATGCCTTGAAGGAGATTGCGGAAGTTTTCCAGGCCAGTGGCCTCAAACTTTTTACTATGGACCGGTGTGTCTACCCAAAAAAATTAGAAGAATTTCCACCCAGCGACACTCGGGATAAACCAGCCCCTTACATTTCCAGACACACCCGGGAATTCTTGAAGGGTTTTGTTTTGGAACAGGTGAAAAGTGGAGTCAATGGAGTGGGAATCGGCTATGACGAACAGATGGGAGGGTTACGCAATCCGGCGAATGTGGATGAAGCCACCCGGGAAGCCTTCCAGAAGAAATACAACCTTCCAGTGCCGGACAAAATGGAAGACACTGAAGCTTTTAGAAAATGGATTATCTTCGGTTACGAACAGTTCGCCTCTTATTTAGCTGAAGCTGCCGCCGCGGCAAAAGCAGCCAATCCAGAAGTGTTTACCAAAACGCCTGTGCATGTTTGCCTAGGAAATTTGTGGAACGGAAGGATTGACCTAAACATTGCCGAGGATATCGTCGGACACATGGCTGACATAGATTTTTTCCGAGCTTACTGCTATCAAAATTACGGTAATTTGAACCACTTCGTGTCAGCCGCCAATACTCTTAGAATGCTGGGGGCTAACCGCGGCCGAGCCCCTGCCTCTCTCCACAATTGTCCCTGGGCGAATGACCCGGTGAAATACCCTGGTTACTACCTTGATACCACTCCTGCCTGGATGTATGGACCACCGGTAGTTTCCTTTATGCATGGCGGTCGTCTGCCGCTTTACTGGAGATACAACTTCATATTTTACGGGGGTTACGAAAAGTACGTTGAGCAGGCTTACTCTCTGCTTGATACTTTGGCTGTCTGGGGAGCAAAAGAAGCCAGAATTCCCAGACAAATTTTGGTGCTGAAGTCAAGAGCGTCTGAAGACTGGTGGCAGGTGCGACAGCGGTACAACCCAGAAGGTAATCCAGCTGACCAGACCAGAGGATTTATTTATGAGAAATGGCTATTAGAATTTCTTTTGAGCCACGGCTACCCATTCCGGATTTATTACCTTGAGCATCCGGAAGATTTCGCCTCAGAAATTTCTGCCTATCCTTTGGTGATACTCCCCTTCCCTTACAGTATCAGCCGGGAAGCCTTCCAGAAAATTGAAAAGGCAGCCGAAGCCGGGACAAAAATCTTGCTACTGGACAGGCAAGGAGAAACCGATGAGTGGGGAAATTTTTATCCTGTTCCACTTTTCTCAGGGATGGTCTCTTCCGGCAAAGCACTGCTAGTAAAAGAAGACATAGTTTCTCTTGGGCATAACCCTGATTTTCTGGCAAATTTTCAGAAGGAAATTGATAAATTGCTGGGGCCGAGAAAATTATTTTTCTTCAACAGTGAGGGCAATGATGTGGAAACAGCAATAATCGAAAAGGGAGACCGGGAAAAGTTTGTCCTCCTTCTTAACTGGACAGACCGAGCGATAAAGGTAACCGCAGGTTTAAACCTGCCACCGGGAACGTATGAGGCTTTTCTTCGGGATCTGGATGGGGTACGAAAAGCGGTCATCGGCCCAGAGACAAAGATCGCGTCCAGTGACCTTCAGCAATTTCTCGTTTCGCTTGAACCCTGGGAAATGAAAATCCTTTACGTTAAGGGAACACAATGAGACCATGGAAAAACAGGAAAATCAAGATAAGAAACCAACTTCTTGAGGTGGAGATAGACCAAAGAAACCTTTCAGTCAATGTACTGGACCTGAGAACAGGTTTGGGCTGGCTGATGCAGCCCACCGGGCCAGGAGATATCGGCATTCAGGGGCATTCTGGTCCTCGGGAAGGATTGCCTTTTAGTTCGGCTCAGCAGATTAATTGGGAAGGAAACAATTGTTTTCGGAAGGTAACGCTTTCCTGTTGGCCTTACAGACCAAATGTTTGGAGTTATCTTGATTTTGCAGTGGAAGTGGCTTTTCATCTGGATTATGACACCTTGAAAATTATTGTAAGCACCCGCAATGGTCGAGGAGAAGCTTCTTTTATTGACAGTGCTTATCCCCGAGGCTTCCTTTTTCCGAAAAAGGTTAGAGGCAAACTCGTTCTTCCTTACGGACAGGGGTGTCTCCTTGATAAGAATTTCCCGGTAGAACTTGCCCATACTTTTCCTGCCTATGCGGGAATGGGTTTCGTGATGCCCTGGTGGGCGCAGATAACGGATTCTGGAGAGGCAATGGTCGCCCTGCCAGAAACTACTGATGACATCGCTTTTCGGGTAGTTACCGAGCCAGAATATGGCCATACTGTCCATCCTTGGTGGTTAGCCAGCCTGGGCAATTTCAGATACCCAAGAAGCATTAAGTACAAATTTTTTAACAAAATCAGCCTGCCAGAAATCGCCAAAGTTTATCGCCAACATGCCGCCGGTAAAGGGCTGGCTCTCACCTTGAAAGAAAAAGCCAGAGAAAGACCAAATGTGGCTAAGTTGCCCGGAGCCATCGTTATCAATATCTGGCATGAATCTTGGTTTGGCCGGTTCAGGAAAAAAAATGTCTGGCAGCGAATGTCTTTTTCCGAAGGGTTGAGAAGGTTCAAGCAGCTGGAGAAAGAGGCTGGCTTAGAAAAGGTGGTAGTCCATGTTGACGGCTGGGGAAGAAAGGGTTATGACTGTCTCCATCCAGATATTCTTCCTCCGGATCCTAAAATAGGCGGCTGGAATGGTCTGGTGAAGATGGCCAGGGTTATTCAATCTTCGGGTCATCTTTTTCTGCTTCATGACAATTATGTGGACATTTATGCTGACAGCAAATCCTTTGGCCCGGAGGTAACTGTGCTTGATTTAAGCGGGGTGAGGCCGGAAAATAATGAATGGCTTGGCGGAAGACAGCAGTGGCTTTGCCCGCAGAAAACGATGAAGTTTGTCCGGCGCAACCTGTCTGAAATTCAAAAAAGAGTCCGTCCCTCTGCCACCTACCTTGATTGTTTCACTTTCAGCCACCTGCGGGAATGCTACGACCAGAAACACCTTTCCGCCAGAAGTCAAACCAGGAAAGCCTGGACGGAAATCTTTGCCTTCTGCCAGAAATTTGGCTGGGTCACCAGTTCTGAAGGCGGGGCCGACTGGGCAATACCTGTTCTTGACTTCTGCCATACTGTCCATCCAGGAAACTGTCCCTTTGATCTGCGGAAGAAGCTTGAAAATAAACCCCTGGGTATTCCTTTTCCCTTATACGCTCTTGTCTGGCATGACTGCCTGGTGGTTCCTTCATGGATAGACCAAAAAAACCCAAAAGATGCTTTTCTCTGGGGGATGCTCTGGGGAGGCATCCCTTCAGTGCGACCCGAGGGCTTTGAGTGCAATTTTTCCCCTTACCGGAAGTCTTCAGCAGAGTTTGTCCGTGACTTGAAGCCTCTTCAAGGGCTCTCGGAAAAAGTAGGTTTTGAAGCCATGATTGACTGGAAAATGCTGGAAGAAGCTGGCCAGGTTCAGCAGACAGTCTTTAGCGATGGAACTGAAGTAGAAGTAGATTTCTCCTCCGGGGCTTATCTCCTGAACGGGAAAAGGTATCAGGCGCCTGGAGTGAGCAAGATAAAGGGAAGATGCTAAAAGGGTGTTATCCAAAGATGAGCCCCAGGCAGAAAATCAAAATGTAGGCCCTGGCGTCATTGAGGTATGGGCGGCTTGAGTAGGGAAAATCCCAAATACGACTGAAGGCTATGTCTCGACTGACTTACTTGCTTTGACCTACGGTCTGGGTTCTTGATCTCTTGAGGACCTTCTGCAGATGTTGGCTAATGGCTCACTGGAAAATTTGAGGCAGAAATACCAGGGCTGGAGGAAAGTTATAACCTTCTGTTTCTTTATTCTGTTTTTCTCCGAAACTGGGAAGAGTGAAACCATTTCTTGGTCTGCTGCGGAGTTAACCGAAGAAGAGAGAAAGTCTCTTATCCAGATTCCTGATCAGCCGCTCGGCAAAGGTTTTCACATTGAGCCCTGGATGTTCAACATCCTTGGCTGGCTGAAAATTCCAAAGGAGAAGAGACCAACTTTAGACCAGTATCAACCGCTGCTTGATTTTATAGCTAACCTGAAGAAAATCAGAGCCAATTACGTCAATCTTTGGCCACCAAGAAACATTGAGAGCCCCAGAGGAAAAGGGACCTACGAAGCTGATGTTCTCTGGCCGAGTCAGTATGATAGATGGTCCATGGAAGAAAATATTCTCCAGGAGTTAGCCGGTGTATTCAAGAAAAATGGAATTATATTTTTCACCATGGACCGGTGCGTGTATCCGAAAGAACTGGAGGAATTTCCGCTCACCCCCACCAGGAACCAACCGGCTCCTTACATTTCCAGGTACAGCCGGGAATTCCTGGAAGGGTTTGTCAGGGAACAGGCCGCAAGTGAAGTTGATGGTGTTGGGTGTGGCTATGACGAGCAATGCTGGACTGCCCTCCGGTATCCAAAATCAGCCGACAGAGTTACCCGGGAAGCCTTTGAGAAAAGGTACCAGGTACCATTTCCTGAAGAACCAGGAGACACAGAATCTTTCAGAAAATGGATTGTTTTTGCCTATGAAGAATTTGCTGACTACATTGCTGGAGCAGCCAGAGAAGCGAAAAAGGCTAATCCCCGGATTAAAACCTTCACTCAGTTGACTGTCCTGGATACTGCCTGGAACACAAGGCAGGACTGGGGAGTGGCTGATGATATCATTGGACACACCGCCCTGGTGGATTATTACCACGCCAGCGCTTATGAGGACAACACCAACCTCAACCACTGGAAGACAGCCGCTAATGTCAAGCGAGCGAAAGCAGCCAACTTCCCCCGCGAGGTTATCACCACCCACAACTGTCCTTGGGCAAGTGACCCAATGAAACATCCAGGTTACTATCTGGAATGTACACCTGTCTATATTTACGGTCCGGTCCTCAGCGCGGTAATGCATGGAGCCAGCATTGTTTCCTTCTGGCGATACAACTTTATCTTTCACGGCGGTTATAATCGCTATGTTGAAAAAGCTTTTTCCATTCTGGACACTCTAGCGACCTGGGGAATAAGAGAAGCAAAAATACCGAAACAGATACTGGTGCTACGTTCCCGGTCTTCTGAAGACTGGTGGCAGGTAAGACAAAGATACCACCCTCAAGGAAATCCGGCTGACCAGACCAGGGGGTTTGTTTATGAAAAATGGCTCCATGAATTCCTTCTTTCCCATGGGTATCCATACCAGATGAGGTATCTTGACCATCCGGAAGACTGGCAGGATATCAATGAATTCCAGGTGGTAGCTATCCCTTTCGCTTACAGTGTTAGCCAGAAGGCTCTGGCCGCTATAAGACAGGCGGCTGAAGGCGGTAAGAAGATTCTGGTGCTGGGTGGCCTGGGAGAAACCGATGAGTATGGTACTGCCTACCCTGAACCGCTGCTTAAGAAATTGGTGGCCTCCAGGGAAATATTCTATTTTGGAGAAGACCTGACAGTTATTGGGCACTATCCAGAAGTCCAGGCGAAAATGGCTAAACTGGTGGACAAACTCCTCGGAGATAAGAAAACCTGCTACTTTCAGCCTGACCGAGACGATGTAGAATTTGCCTGCCTGGAAAAAAATGCCCAGGAAAAATTTTTGTGCTTTATTAACTGGATGGACTGCGCTGTCTCGGTCCAGGCCGGGCTGAAGTTACCTCAGGGGAAATTTCGGCTCGTTCAGACAGACATTGAAGGAGCAAAAAGGGCACTCCTGGGCAGGCAGAAAGAGATTGAAGCGAAGAAACTGGCAAGATTTAAGATCGGGCTTAGACCTTGGGAAGTAAAGATACTTTATATCTTTCCGGCGAGATAACAAAGGAGGGAGGAATGATCAAGGGGAAAATAGTAGGTAGCCTGGGTATCCTCGGGCTGCTGCTAACCAGGTCTGTGACGGGGCAGGAAACTGAGCCGCCAGCCGGTTACAAATTGGATTGGTACCACTGGGCTGAAGTCTCAGCCAATCCTTATATGACCTGTGTTTATAATCTCTGTGACGGTAACCCAAACACTGCTTCCAGATACGAGGGTGGCCCGGAAGTGGCTGGAACTTTTTCTATCCATTTCCCGAAACCTTTATCGGTGACCGCCTTCCGGTTTATTCAGGGGAAAATCGGCGCAAAAGATTTCAAGCTCTCAGGTGATATTGACGGGGACGGAAAATTTGAAACAGACATCAAAATAGTGAGAAACCAGGAAATTATCGCTGGAAGCTGGCTCACCGTCCCAATCAACAAGAAATTATATGGCCTTGAATTTCTGGCGCTGACCGGCAACGCCGGATACCGCTGTCCCTTTCCGCAGTTTCGTGAGGTAGAAATTTACACCACCACTAAGGTTAACCTGGACCCAGGGAAAAAAGTGCTGCCCCAAAACAGAATTACTCCTGGCCAAGCGGTAAGACCACCAAAGATGCAGGTGCGGAATATTGAAAACATTATCTGCACCGACTTCTGGCATGCCGGGCTCCAACAGAATGGTTCCAACTTGCCTGAAGACCTAAATTCTTTCAAGTCTTTCCGGACCCTGGTGGAAAGTTTAAAGCTGGTTGAAGCCACCGGCGTAAGAATCTTTTCCGAAACCAGTTGTTGTGATAACCGCATTCCTTGGCCAACGAACCTCGGTCCGCATACTGAGAAGAATGTCCTGAAAGCTTATGTGGACGCCCTGCATAAAGAAGGATTTAAGGTTTACTTCTTCACTCATGCCTGGATTACACCATTCCAAAAGGCAGACAAGATAGCACCTATGCCCTGGAGGAGATGGGATTATCCTTATGAGCAAAGCGACCGGTTTGTTGACCGAGAAGAGATAAGGCAGTATTACCCAGAGAAATATCCCTGTGTAATTAGCGAAAGCGATTTCCATGATAAGTGGCTTTGGCTCCTTTCAGAAGCAGTGGCTCAGGGAGTTGATGGCCTTTACCTTATGCCTGACGAATACTATTTCAAAGGCCACAACCTGCCCAGAACCAACTGTCCTGCCTGCACCAGGGCTTTTAAAGACATGTTTGGCTACCCCTCCCTGCCGGAGAAACCAGGCGACAATGAAAAGTACAGGAAGTGGGAGCTGTTTGAATATGAGCAATTATATGCCCTATTTAACGATGTGGCTGCTAAGCTAAAAAAATTAAAACCGAACCTGAAGATTTTCAGCAATGGCAACCAGGCAATGGTCCAGTTATACAACACCCGACTGGAACATGGAGTAGCCTTGGACATTCTTGGACGCGACAAAATAGTGGACGCTGGAACAGTCTATGGCGGTGTGACAGTGGATACCGGCAAGTATGTCGCTTTGTGTCGGAGATTTGCCGGCGCTTTTGGGAAGGACCGACTGGAAGCAGCGATTCAGTGGCTTAATATTACGTATAACGGAACGCACGATCCGATAAAGATGTATGGATATATTTTACCGACCGTGATGGAAGGCGTTCGCTATATTTCCAATTACCGGATAAATTACATGTTGGATTGGAAAGAATGGCGGCCAACCGTCATCGCTGGTTTTCAGAGGATGAGATTGCTGGAACAATGGGGCATTGGAAAAAGCCACACGCCAGCAACTGTCTGCCTGATTCTCTCCCGGGCTTCCGAAGATTGGTGGGAGGTAAAAATGGAAGGACTGCTATCAGAACAAGTAAGTGACAGCAGCTTGGGAACAGTGCTTTATCTTCCGAGGATAGAGGAACTGACCGCTGTGCTGAAAAGAGATACAGATACCAGGACCAGGGAGTTAAACTACGAGCGATTTCGGGGAATGGTTTCAGGCAAGTGCGTAGAGGGATTGCTTCTGGAAAACGGAATTCCCTATGATGTTCGTTTCGCGGAAAGGCCAGATACTCTGGATGACCTTGGAAAATATAAACTTCTAATCTTGCCCTTTGCTTACTCCTTATCCAGAGAATCTTTCGCGGCCATCAAGAAAGCCGTGGAAACCGGGTCAAGACTGCTCATCCTTGACCAGTTAGGTTCAACCGACCAGTACGGCAACCCTTATCCAGAACCACTCCTGAAAAGACTGCTAGACAGCAAAAATGTGGCTTATCAGCCTATTAATCTCGCCCGCCAAGGGATGAAAAAGTCTGTTCGGCAAAATCTTCTGTCTCTGATTAAAAAAATGAGGGGAGAAACCGGCCTCCGTTTTGAACCGGATGGCCGGGTGGAATTTCTTATCAGAAAGGTGGAAGACGGAAACTTCATTCTTTATCTGGCTAACTGGGAATCCAGGCCAGCCGTTCCGGTTATAGGGTTAGATTTGCCTTCCGGAAGATACAGCGTTACTCTGGTTGGAGGTGATAGTTTTGTTTTGAAACAGGGGCTGGTTAATGGTCAAACAAAAGCAGAAGCGAGTTTCTTCCAGAGATTTGCTCTTCCTCTGGCTCCAAGAGAAGTTGTGTTGCTTCATCTTGAACCGGAGACAGGAAAATAACAAGGCCTAGACTTCATGGCAAACTTTCGGCTACGGTCGGTTCAGCTTGATCTGGCTCGCCAGAAGGAAACACCTGAGTTTATCCGTAACTTTATCAGTTTTGCCGCTGAAAGCAATTATAACGCTGTGCTCCTTTATCTGGGAGGCCGGGTGCGCACGACAAATTTCCCCTATCCTTTGGCGAAAGACAGCTACTCAGCCGGGGAGATGAGGGAGATAGTGGAATATGCCTCTGGAAAAAACATAGATATCATTCCTGCCACTCAGACACTGGCTCATGCGGAACACTTCTTAAGTTTCCCAGAACTACAACCGCTTTCAGAATTGCGCGCTACCAATCTTCAAGGACGCTGGGACACACCAGCCCGGTATCATGACACCTTCTGCCCCTCGAGCCAGAAAACCAGGCAATTTCTAGAAGATTACCTGGGAGAACTGACGGCCATCTTCCCTTCTCTGTTTATGCATGTAGGACTGGATGAAGCCTGGCACATCGGTATCTGTTCTCTTTGCCAGAAGCATCCGGGAGGGCAAGCCGGAATTTT
>JAMWDF010000109.1 GCA_023818865.1 Candidatus Omnitrophota bacterium | reverse complement strand
CTACCCTCTAAAAACTAAATATGCCGGCGTCTCAAGGTAAGTGGGATAACCGTACAACGTGCCTGGAAAGAGCTAGAGGACGCACCGGTCTTCAAGAAAAAAGGGAAAGGCGTATATCGTTTGCCACAGACGCCTGGTCCGAAACAAAAAAGCCTACTGGTTGTTTATCCGTCTGGCTCTCACCCGGAGGATGATTTTCTTTTTCCTTTTTAAAGTCCCTCCTATCAGAACTGAGACCAGAGTATGATAATTTTCTGCTTACTTCTTCCTCAAGGATGGAGAGTGGGAAATTTAAGACGCCACCTAGCCTGGTAGGGTGAGGAATAAACCTTGGCAGAAGTGACAAGAAAAGGCTGGCGCCAGGCGATGCTTCTGACTGGCAAAAAGAAGCTGATTTGACGAAGTGGTAGAATAAACCTAACCTATTAATTAAGTGTAGCCCTGGCTGCCCATCCTGAAAATGCGGAGAGTACGCGTTTACCATCTGGGCAGCAGCCAAAATAATTAACAGGGATTTTTTCAACTAGAGCGTGAATCTGAAAACAAATTTACCTGATATATGGGGTGAAGGGGCGTTGTTAGGTTTTTCCGGAATAGACGGACAGACCGATACCTATTCCGGTTTTGTCGCCACCCTGCTGAAAGAATGCGGACTATTGATTCATACTCCGTGTCGGCGACGGCTGATTTTTTCTGATACCGGAACGATTTGCCCGGAGTTTATCCTTTCGGACGCATTTTCCCTGCGCTGTCCCCGGGGAAAGATTACCACGGTTTTTGTTGATTGCCACCATATCGTCGGAACATTTCCTTATGGAGTCAACCTAAAAATCGAGTCAGAAGGCCAGAGTGTTATTAAACATGGCAATACCACCATTACCCATGATGAAAAGCAAAATGATTGGGTGGTTCTGGAAATTTGTGATTGCCAGGAAGGAAAGAAGTTTTGCCTCTCCTACGCCAAAACCGAGAAACAAGCGGTTGACCGCGCGCAGGAGTTTCTGAAAACAGACCTAAAAGCCACTCTCAACAATCGACTGAGAATCTACGAAAGAGTCCCCAGCTTACCGAACAAGCGTCAGCATAAATTACTTCTGAAGTGTCTTAATGTCATGAGAGTTAACACGCTCAGCCCCGAGGGAGTATTCAAAAAACATTGGAGCACGCCGGACCGAGTTCCGCACAGAATGATGTGGCTCTGGGATTCTGTTTTTAATGCTTTAGGCTTGAAGTTTTTTTATCCGGAAATCGCCTGGGAGTTAATAGCATCGGTTCTGGAGCAACAGAAGAAAGACGGAATGATTGCCCACCTGATGTACCCGGACGGTCAGACCTCTCAGATCACCCAGCCGCCTGTTCTGGCCTGGGGCTGCTGGCAAATCTACCAGACGCTCAAAGATAAGAACATTTTACGGTACAGTCTTCCCCGGCTGGAAAAATATCTAACCTGGGATCTCACCCATCGGGATAACAATAAAAATGGCCTTCTAGAATGGCACTTGGTAGCCAACAAGATGTGTCGGTGCGGTGAATCTGGACTGGATAATTCTCCGAGATTTGACCTGGGTACACTCTTGGACGCCGTTGATTTTTCGGTGTTTGCCAGCCAGGACATGAAATGTCTTTCTCTGATCGCCGAGGAACTAGGCAATAAGGAAAGGGCCTCTTTCTGGTTGAAAAAAAGTCAGGCTCTAGCGGAAAAGATACTTGATTATTTCTGGGACGAAACGACTGGTTTTTTCTATGATAAAGACCTGCTGGGAAATTTCGTCAGGCTTAAATCTTGCACTGGCTTTCTTCCCCTCTTGCTGGAAGTTGTCCCGCAGGCCAAGATAGAGCGATTGGCCGCCTGTCTGGAAAATCCCGAGGAGTTTGGCACGGCTTTCCCGGTGCCCACGGTGGCGGCAAATGAACCAAGTTGGTCCAGAGACATGTGGCGCGGTCCCACCTGGATAAATATTGACTATCTGATTATTTGCGGGCTGAGAAAACATGGCCAGGAAAAATTGGCGGAAAGATTAGCCAACATCCTTATTGAGAAAGTACTCAAATATTATGAAAAATCCGGGGTAATTTTTGAATTTTATGATTCGGCTGACAAGGTAGCACCGGAGGATTTAGACCGCAAGGGAAAAAGAGTCAAACCTTATGACATTCGGGTAAAAGTTGATGCTATAAGGGATTATAACTGGAGCGCCAGCCTTACGGCGGCCTTACTGCTGGAAAGTGGCCACCTGGCGTGATTGGGCCCGGTCTCCTATCAATTCAAGCTCCTGCCACCCGCCAATTATTGCCTGGCTACCTTGCCGGTAGCCAGGTCATAAACAAACTGCAGGCGGCCGGATTTCCCCAGACGAGTGTGTGTAGATCATTGATGGGCACACCTCTGGCCTCCATCAGACTGCTGGCAACCGCGTTGTACCGGTCAATCTCATCGTTGCGCCATGACCACCCGGCGTCAGAAAAAGGTCGGTCTGGGTGGACGCGAGTCGTGGTGGCCCAGAAAACCCTGGCGGGCAGTGTAAGCAACCGGTTGAGGATGAGTTTAAGATTGGCCCGGTACATCTATCTCTATCGGAATCTGCACGGGCTTGCGCGCCACGTGCGGCTGGTAGCTCAGGCGAATAGAATCACCAAGGAGCAGAACCTTCGGCAGTTTCAACATACCCGCTCTCCTTTTATAGGACACACGAAGAGATCACTGTGGGTTCCCTGCTTTCTGCCGCTGAATTTCGTGGAACGCCGCTCTAACAACCTCCACCTGTTCTGTCCAGAAGGAATGGGGCCGGAAGTCAGGGGGCGTGCCGTGCGCATACCCGAAAAGGTCGCAGCCGCAGCCATACCAGCGACGCCACAACTGCGGATCACACCAACCTGGTTTCGTGTGCCTGATAATCGTGGTCATGACGCGCTGTTGCGGCTTGCTGACCAGCAAGAGCCACTCAATGACCTCCGGCTTTGAACACTCCGCAAACAAACCGTCACTTTCCGCCATCATGGGATGTCCGCTCCACATCGGCTCATCGGCCGGCCGATGATCTCCCGGAACGGCTTTTCCACGAAGGCAGCAGGCTGAACCTTGAACGCATTCGTATCTGGGTCACCGTAGAGGAACATGTCGAAGAGAATCCAATCCACCGGGTAGTGACCGAGGAATTCACGGACGCGCTCGCAGAGAAGATCAGCCCAGGGCGTCTCTGGCGCCAGGCACCAGCCGGCAGGATTATGCGGAAAGAGCCAGTCGCGACGGCGCCCAGCTTGCTTGGGGAGAAGGCATACCCGCAGAACGTATAGGCCTGGCAGAACACGGCGTTGTTTCCCAGAGCCAGGTGCCATTCAAAATACTCCTTGGGGTTGACAAACGCTCAGTCCTGCGGCAGGGAGGGAAGAACGCGTTCATCATCGTATCGTACGAAATTAAGGTCACAACAGAACAATCTGATTGTTTTGTTCGCGGCCCCCTTCCCAGAATGTGATCTTCTCGCCTTATACCTTCTTCCTTCTTGGACAACGCTGTACCATCTTACTACCGACACAGTCAACTTCTCCAATTGCCTCCATTAATCTATCGGTCAAAGCCAAAAAGTCCTAGAAAAACAGGAAAGCCTCTCAAACATTGATGATCGTCTTTCTTCCTTGCCCTTTGCCCAGTCTAATCCTTCTCCTTTTTCTCGGTGTTCACCGGGTCTCTGTGGGGAATCAAAGAGAAAAATCTTTTCTGGAGTATTACCAATGAGGTAACAGGAGCCAGCGAGAAAAAATTATGCGCTAATCCATCGCCCGCAGTTACTGGGAACCTTTTTTCTTGCCTGGCACTTTCATTTGAGGGAAGATGATACGGTAATGGGGAGAACAATATTTATAACTTCCCACCAGGGTTAACTTATTTTTCTTGACTATCCGAAACCCTTGAGATAAAATTTTATTTTGAATGAAAATTCTCATTAGCCAGGGACATATTCTTGACCCAGTCACCGGCCGCGACGGCACTTACGATATTCTTATTGAAGACCAGCTCATCACTCGGATTAAAAAATCTCTTTCTGTAAGAAAGGCCCGAATCATTTCAGCCAAGGGCTGCCTGGTTTTCCCTGGCTTGATTGATCTTCACTGTCACCTGAGAGAGCCAGGCCGTGAAGATGAAGAGACTATTATCACTGGGAGCCAAGCAGCAGTGGCTGGCGGATTCACCACCATCTGCTGTATGCCTAACACCGAACCTCCCTTGGATAACAAGGTAGCGATCCGGTATGTGCGGCACCAGGCGCAAGCGGCTTTCTGCCGAATATTGCCCATTGGCTGCATCTCTATCCGGCGGGAAGGGCAGAGGCTGGCTCCCTACGGAGAAATGGTAGAAGAAGGAGCGGTAGCTTTTTCCGACGATGGTTCCTGTGTCATGGACAGCCTGTTGATGAGACGGGCGCTGGAATATACCCGGCTTCATCACAAACCGGTCATTTCTCATGCAGAAGATTACTCCCTGGCGAAAAACGGGGTAATGAACGAAGGACCGCTCTCAATCAAACTTGGGTTACCAGGAATACCAAGACAGGCTGAGGAAATCATGGTTGCCAGAGACGTGGCCTTATCGGCGCTGACCGGAGGTCGGCTTCATCTGGCTCATTTAACCACTCAGGAAGCAGTGGAGGTCGTCCGTTCAGCCAAGAAGCGACGTCTGCCTGTGACGGCTGAAGTGACTGTCCACCATCTCACTCTCACAGAAGAGGCTGTCACCGGATATAACACCCAGGCTAAGGTTTCTCCGCCTCTCCGCACCAAACTGGACATTGAAGCCTTAGTCAGAGGATTGAAGGATGGTACGGTTGACTGCATTGTGACTGATCATGCCCCGCATTCTGAGGAGGAAAAGGAGGCAGGTTTTGAAAATGCCCCTTTCGGGATGATCGGGCTGGAAACTGCCTTGCCTTTAGCCTGGCGATTGGTCGGTAAGGACTTAAATCCCTTAGACTTAATCAGTGCCTTCATCACCGGCCCAGCCAAGGTTCTGGGAATACCTTCAGTGGGTTTGGCAGAAGGCCAGCCTGCGGACATAGCGATTTTCAATCCGGATACCGAATGGGTTTACCAGGCAGAAAAGGTTGTTTCCAAAAGCAAGAACTCTCCTTTTTTAGGCTGGAAACTCAGAGGTAAGGTAGTAGCCACGATAGTGGCAGGAAAAATGGTTTATTCTTCCCACCAGTGACGCCACCTTCTTATGCCAGAAAATCATTCTCAATCAGAAGCAGAGAAATTTAATTGGTACGACCCAGGGGAAAAGCCTTTTGTCTTGGCCGGCTTTCCTTGGTTTGCCCAAGAGCGGCTTTACCGGCGCTTACCTCTTAAACCGGCCTGGCCTATTCCGCCCGCGGTTGATTCTTTGGCTAACTGTACCGCTGGTGGTCAGGTCCGGTTCTCCACTAATTCTCGCTTAATCTGCTTGAAGGTAGCCCTAACTGCCTCTTCTGGCATGTACCACATGCCAGCCACCGGACAGAGTGGCTTTGACTGCTATGTCGGCCCAGTCGGCCAGGCAAGATACCTGCGCACCATCGCTGGTCAGCCAACAGACATTACTTACCAGGGCCTGGCTTTGGATCTCCCTGACTCTGCAATGCGGGTAATCACGCTCAATTTCCCTCTTTACCAGGGAGTAAAAGAGCTAGCTATTGGCCTTCTGCCTGAAGCCAGGATTCAGCCTCCGCCAGCCTATGACCGGCCTGGTCGGATTATCATTTACGGCACTTCTATCACCCAGGGAGGATGCGCCAGCCGACCTGGCCTGGTTTACTCTAACATCTTAAGCCGCCGCTTCAACTATGAGTTTATTAACCTGGGCTTTTCCGGAAGCGGTCGGGGAGAGCCAGAAATGGCTAAGATAATTGCGGAAATACCCCAGCCCCTGGTCTATATTCTGGACTATGAAGCCAATGCTGGCGGGCTAACCAAACTCCGGGAAACTCTGCCAGTATTCATCAGCCTTCTTCGGAAGAAACATACTTCTGTCCCTATTTTACTTCTTTCTCGCATTCCTTACGCTCTGCTCCGGCACAATTCTGCCGCCTTAAAGGACCATCTGGCCGCCAAAAGTTACCAGTCCAGTTTGGTAACAAGACTAAGAGAGAAGGGGGACAAGAAGATTTTCTTTTTCTCAGGACAGCGGTTGTTGGGGAAAAAACACTGGGAAGAATGCACGGTTGATGGCGTTCACCCGACTGACCTGGGTTTTTTCAGAATGGCTGAGGCACTCACTCCGGTGATTCAGAACATACTGAACTCTCTCTGAATATCTTTACTGCGGCAGGGTAGCTTCCGGCCAGAAAAGACGGTTCTACCAGCTAATTTCAGGATTTCTCCAGCCAGATATAATGAACCGCAGATTACCCAATCCTTACCGCTTGCCTTGATTTCTTTCCAGGCACTCCTGGTTTCCGGAAAGACCATTACCTTCTTTCCCGGTGCCCATCTGGTGACTTGTTGAGCCATCAGCTCTGGGGCCAATCCCCGGTTTATCTTCAAACCGGTGAAAGCCAGGTCTTGGTTCCACTGAAGAAGCAACCGGAGCATCTTCTGCCATTCCTTATCCTTCAGCATGGCTGTCAGGACTAAGAATCTCTTGCCTGGAAGCAGGCGCGAAAGGAATTGAGTTAAAGCTTTCAATCCTCCCTCGTTATGCGCTCCATCAAGGAGAATCAGAGGTTTTCGGCGGACTAGTTGTAACCTGGCTGGCCAAAAAACCTTTTCCAGGCCCAGCCTGATATCTCTTTCACCAATGTACAGTCCTTTTTGGCGAAGAAGGAGGCTGGCAGCCACTGCCAGGCTCAGGTTCTCTACCTGATGGTCGCCCACCAGTTTGGTTTTCAGCCTGGAAAAACTCTTTTCGCCCTGGAAGTCAAAAACGAGGCTTTCCAAGCTCATTTCCTTTCGGCTACCAGAGAAATCCTGGCCGAAAATAAATATCGGGCATTGCCTGTCTTTGGCTACCTGCCTGATGACGGATAGAACTTCCGGGGGATGGCTGGCACAAATCACAGGGTTGCCAGGCTTGATGATACCGGCTTTCTCCCTGGCGATATCCCGGAGGGTTGGGCCCAAGTATTGGATATGGTCTCGGCTAACCGAGGTGATAACGGAAAGACAGGCCGGAACAACATTGGTCGCATCAAACCGGCCGCCCATACCGACTTCCACTATCCCTACTTCTATCTTCTTTTCCGCGAAAGCAGTCATGGCAATCACTGTCAAAGCTTCAAAGAAGGTCGGGGTCAGATGGCAAGGCGAAGACTCTACCGTTTGCCGGAGTTTTCTCAAAGTATGAGAAAAGAGTTCCCGAGAGATAGGCCGCATGTTAATAACGATTCTTTCTCTCAAATCCACCAGATGCGGGCTGGTGTAAAGACCCACCCGATAGCCAGCCTGATGGAGAATTTGAGATAGGGCTCTAGCCACTGAGCCCTTACCGTTGGTTCCAGCAATCAAGACAGAAAGGAATTTCTTTTGGGGGTCACCGAAGATCCGCAAGAGAGCAAAAGTCTTTTCCAAGCCAAGTTTTATTCCGAAATCATTGAGTTTTTCCAGGAAGTACCGGTCACTTTTGGGGGAATGAGCTGCCATGGATTAGTGGATAATCTCTAGAATTTTTTTGATGGTGGCTCTTAACTCTTTTCTTTCCACAATCAGGTCAATCATGCCCCTTTCGTAAAGAAACTCTGAAGACTGAAATCCAGGCGGGAGTTTCTGTCTGATGGTATCCTCAATGACTCTTGGGCCGGCAAAGCCGATTAAGGCCTTAGGTTCAGCCAGGATGATATCTCCAAGAAAGGCAAAACTGGCCGCTACTCCCCCCATGGTTGGGTCAGTAAGAACAGAAAGGTAAAGAAGATGGTGCCGGTTAAGTTTGTCAACGGCTGCGGATGTTTTAGCCATTTGCATTAATGACAAAGCCCCTTCATACATCCTCGCCCCTCCGCCTCCCCCGGAAACTGACACCAGCGGCCACTTTTGCTCTATGCATAACTCGCACAGACG
>JAMWDF010000108.1 GCA_023818865.1 Candidatus Omnitrophota bacterium | reverse complement strand
AAGAACCTTCCGAGCAATCCATTCCTGATGCTTCCGGATAAACTCTTCGCCCCCAGTGGCCCTATCCGGCAAAACCACTTTCAGATATCCCTGTCTGAACTCCAGCCGGGCCAGTCGGACCTTCCGATAGGTTTTTTCCCAGGGGACCCTCAAACCTTTCACCAGGATTGTTTCCATCGTCTTCCCTCTGGCTATAGTCCGCCAAACTTCCGGTGCCTTCGCCGGTATTCAGTCAATACCGCGGCAAAGTCATCCTTATTGAAATCTGGCCAGAGTTTATCGGTAAAATAAAACTCGGCGTAACATGATTGCCAGAGCAGAAAGTTGCTCAACCTCATTTCTCCAGCCGTCCGGACAATAATGTCTGGATCAGGGAGAAAAGCACTATCAAAATACCGCCGGAAAATTTCTTCGGTAATTTCCTTTTCTCTCTTCTGTTCCTTCAGCAGTTTGTTAACTGCCTGGATAATCTCCTGCCGGCCACCGTAGTTAATGGCAAAGGTTAAGGTTAAGCCGCTATTGCCAGCAGTCAAAGATTCCACCTCTCCCATAATCTTCTGCAGGGAACGGGGCAAAGCTAAACGGTCACCAATGAATTTTACCCGAACCTGGTGAGCGTGTAATTCTTCCGCTTCTTTCTTAAGTCGTTGTTTCATCAGCGAAAACAGAAACTCAACTTCCTTTCGCGGTCGTTTCCAGTTTTCGGTGGAAAAGGAGTACAGAGTGATAAAGGGAATGGAATTTTCCTGAGCCGCCATGACCACTGCCCGCACCGCTTTTAGTCCTTCCCGATGGCCAACCACTCTGGGCAATCCCCGCTGGGTAGCCCATCTTCCGTTACCATCCATAACAAAAGCTATGTGGACCGGTTTATCAACCTGAGGACTCATAGGCAAAAACGTTCTCCCAGATAAAGTTTTCTGGAGTCAGGGTGTTCCAGAATTTCTTGGGGTGTACCTTTAATCAGTACCTCTCCATCATAAATCAGGTAAGCCCGGTCACTTATCCCTAAAGCATCTCGCACATTGTGGTCAGTCAAAAGGATACCAATCCCTTCCTGTTTTAATGAAGATACAATGTCCTGAATTTCCGCCACTGTCTTTGGGTCAATTCCGGAAAAAGGTTCATCCAGAAGAAAAAACTTTGGTTCGTTGATCAGGCTGCGAGCAATTTCCAACCTTCTTTTTTCTCCGCCGGAAAGACTACCAGCTGGCTGGTCGCGCAGGTGCCAGACGCCGAGTTTACAAAGTAAGTCCTTGCACCGCTGGTTTCTTTTTTCCCGGTCCCTAACAAAACTTTCCAGAATCACTAAAAGGTTTTCCGCTACAGTCAGTTTGGCAAAAATAGCCACTTCTTGAGGCAGATACACCAGACCAAGTCTGGCCCGCCTCCAAACCGGCAGATGAGTAATATCCTGATCGCCAAGAAACACTCGGCCAGCCCCTGGAGTGAGAAAACCGGAAATCATCTCAAAAGTAGTAGTTTTCCCAGCCCCATTCGGGCCGAGGAGGCCAACAATCGTCCCTGGCTCAACGGTCAGAGAAACATCCCGAACAGCCAGTTTTGTCCCGAAGGATTTCCGCAGTCTTTCCGTCCGAAGAGTAACCGCCTGAGCCGCAGAATGGGAAAAAGTAGGATTTCCTATCTCCATGTTCACAACAGCCGTTGTTCCTCCCGGGGAGTAATCAATCCCAGGTGCTTATAAGCCAGGGGAGTCGTCACTCTCCCCTGGGGCGTCCTTTTCAGGAAACCCTTACGGACCAGGTAGCTCTCGTAAACTTCCTCAATTGTATCTGTCTCTTCACCCACGGCAATTGCCAGACTTTTCAACCCTACCGGTCCACCCCCAAACTTGTGAATGATGGTTTCCAGAATAGTCTTGTCCATTTCGTCTAAACCCTCGTTATCCACATCCATCATATCCAGGG
Source organism: Candidatus Omnitrophota bacterium (assembly GCA_023818865.1). Classification (GTDB taxonomy): domain Bacteria; phylum Ratteibacteria; class UBA8468; order B48-G9; family DSTR01; genus JAMWDF01. The sequence goes on along the minus strand of JAMWDF010000108.1, from coordinate 6,124 downwards.
CCAAACAGGCTATCTCTTGGGTAATTGCCCCTGTCCCCTTAACCTGAGCATAGTCTCTGACCCGACGAAGAAGACGATTGGCCACCCGGGGAGTCCCTCTTGCCCGCCGGGCAATTTCCCTGGCTCCCGCCTGATCAATTTCCACCTGAAGAATCTTACTTGACCGTAAGACAATCTGAATCAATTCTTCAACCGTATAGTAATCCAGGCGATGGAGTATTCCAAACCGGTTGCGTAAAGGAGAGGTTAAAAGCCCAATCCTGGTGGTCGCCCCAACCAGGGTGAAGGGCTTGATAGGAATTTTCACGGTGCGGGCTTTCGGGCCTTCCCCCAGCATAATGTCAATGGAATAGTCTTCCATAGCGCTGTACAGATATTCCTCAATCGCCCGAGGCAAACGATGAATTTCATCAATGAAAAGAATATCCCTTTCCCCTAGATTGGTGAGTATGCCAGCCAGATCCCCAGCCTTTTCAATCACTGGTCCGGAAGTCGCCTTGATGGTCACTGACATACTTTCAGCAATGATGTAAGCCAGGGTAGTCTTACCGATCCCCGGCGGACCGTGAAAAAGAACGTGATCAAGCACCTCACCTCTGGCTCTGGCTGCCGCGATAAACACTTCCAGATTTTCCTTGACCCTTGACTGCCCGACAAACTCAACAAAAGTCTTTGGCCGGAGAGCGACCTCATAGCGAATATCCTCCGAAGTAGCCAGACCAGTCGTAGGATTAACATCTTTTGAGTTTTTCTCCTTTTCTTCTGGCGGCATCACGATTTCTCCTTAAGCTGCTTAGAGCCTCTTCAAAGCTTCTTTAATCAAGGTTTCTGTACTCAGCTGTCGCCCCTGCCATTCTCTGGCAATCGCGTTAACACAGGAGATGGCTTGACTTTTCTTGTAGCCAAGAATCACCAGGGCTTCAATAGCGTCAGCCACTGTCTCGGCAGCTGGTCCAACCTTCTCTATTTTCCCCAAGGGTAACCGGGAAAACTGTTCTTTCAACTCAGTGACCAATCTTTCCCCGAGCTTCTTGCCAATACCTGGCACCCGGGTAAGAAGAGCTGTGTCCTGACGAACAATCGCCTCCTGGAGCTGAGCTGGTGTCATTCCCGAGAGAATCCTTAAGGCGACCCGGGGCCCAACCCCAGGAATAGTCACTAGTAACTGGAAAACCTGCCTCTGCTCCTGGCTAGCAAACCCGTAAAGTTCTAGTTTTTCTTCCCGAACATAAAGCGTGGTATAAAACCGAACTGGACTGCCACACTCTCCCAAGCTTTCGTAGACTGATACTGGGATTTGGAGCAAATAACCCACGCCATTAACCTCCACGGTCACCTGAGTAGGTGCTTTTTCTATCAGTCGACCTTCAAGCAGACTGATCATCTTCGTTTCCCGTCAAAAACACAGGCGATGGCCACTGCCAGGGCATCGCTCTCGTCAAAGTTGGAAACTTTCCGGTTGGCGGTGAGTTGCTCCACCATAAATCTAACTTGTTCTTTCCTGGCGGCCCCATGCCCCACTAAATTTTGTTTCACCTCTCGCACCGGGATTAAAACCCAGGGAATATCTCTTCTCAAAGCTAGGCCCATCACCATCCCAATAATCTGGCCAATCTTCAGAGCAACCCGCACATTTTCTCCAAGATAGATCTCTTCAATGGCGATTTTATCAGGCTGAACTTGCTCAATCAGGTTATTGATTTCCCTGGTGAGGAAGGCAAACTTTTCCGTAAAGGATTTCTTGACTCCGGGGCGAAGACAACCGCTTTTTAGTACCTTTAATATTCCCCGGTTCTCTTCTACCACCCCAAATCCCAGACTGTTAACTGCCGGATCAATTCCGAGTATAACCAACGTTTTGAGACCTCGCTGGGCTTTCCCTGATAACTACTGTTTGGAGACAGCCTCCAAGACTTCGTCCGGAATGTCAAAATTAGCATAGACATTCTGGATATCATCGCACTCTTCTAACTGATCCAGTAATTTCAACAACTGTTCGGCCTCCTTTCCTTCTACCCGGACAGTATTCTTGGGAACCAGAGTGACCATAGCCTGCTCTAGTTTTAATCCCCGCTCCTCCAGTTTCTTCTTCAGATTTTCGAAATTCTCTGCGGCTACAGTAATCTGGTAGTAATCATCACCAGTCTGCAAATCTTCTGCTCCTGCATCCAGAACTAATCCCATCAGTTCATCCTCTTCAATCAGGTCTCTTTTCAGAGTAATCTGCCCCTTGCGCTCAAAAATCCAGGAAACGCTTCCTGCCCCAGCCATGTTGCCATTATACCGCGAAAAAATTGACCGGACCTCAGCCGCACACCGGTTCTTGTTATCAGTCAAACCTTCCACATAGATGGCTACTCCACCTGGTCCATACCCTTCATAGGTAACTGTCTCTAAGGCCATCCCGCCTTCCTCCCCGCTGCCTTTCTTGATCGCCCGTTGAATGTTATCGTTGGGCATATTGATCGCCTTAGCGCGCTCAATGGCCATCCGCAAACGGGGATTTGACTCTGGGTTGGCTCCGCCAACCTTGGCCGCCATCATAATTTCTCGGATAAGCTTAGTAAAAGCCTTCCCCCGTTTAGCGTCAGTGGCCATCTTCTTATGTTTTATGCTGGCCCATTTTGAATGTCCGGACATGCTTCCCTCCCTGGCTGATTTTCTCAGCCTTACCTAAGTTTCTTCCGACTCTGACTCGGTCTCCTTCCTTAATTGTTTCCAGAAATCCCTGGCACTTAACCCTTCAATAACCTTTCTAAATTCTTCTGCCTCCCGGGCATCTATCGGCTGGTCCAGTTGATTAGACTTAATAAACTTCTTGCCCTCATATTCCTTGATGGTATCTGCCTTTTCCAGCAGTTCCTCAGAAGCAAAAATGGGAGACTGGCTGCGCAAAGCTAAGGCCAGACCATCACTTGGGCGACAGTCTATGGTTTGTACCTGGTCATGAATCTGAACGACCAGATGGGCATAATAAACTCCTTCTTTAAGACTGTGAATCTCCAACCGAAGCAGTTTTCCGCCCAATTCTTTGAGCAAATTAAGCATCAAGTCATGGGTTAACGGCCTAGGTAAAGACGCCTTTTCCAACCCCAAAAGAATTGCCTGCGCCTCAAAAAAACCAATGACAATCGGTAAAACACTTCCGTCTTCGCTTCGGAGCACCACCACCGGGGAAAGCGTGCTCACATTGACTACCAACCCTTTGATTTCTACGCGAACCATTTTGTATCTAATTCTCCTTATCTATGAGGCTGCCTTTTCTTCTCTTTCTCGCCGCCGTTGATCAATGATTCTTTCCGCCAAGTGAGCCGGCACCTCTTCGTAGTGGGAGAAAGCCATCAAGTAAGAGCCTTTCCCGCTGGTGATAGACCTGATTTCACTAGTGTAACCTGACATCTCCGCCAGCGGAACCTGGGCCTTGACTATCTGGGTGTTACCGCTGGCGGACATATCCAAGACCCGGCCTCGTTTAGCATTAATGCTCCCAATAATATCACCGACAAACTCTTGGGGAACCCTGACTTCCACATTAACGATTGGCTCCAAAAGAATAGGCTTGGCTTCTTGAACTGCTTTCTGCACTGCCAGAATACCCGCGAGTTGAAAAGCAATATCTGACGAGTCCACCACATGATAGGACCCATCATAGAGCCGCACCCGGATATCAACAATCGGGTAGCGTGCCAGAACTCCTCGCAGCAACCCTTCTCTAACTCCTTTCTCTACTGACGGAATAAAATTTCTGGGAATAGCTCCGCCGACAATCTCATCCACAAATTCATAGCCAGCTCCCCGGGGCAATGGTTCCACTTTCACAAAGCAATGACCGTATTGCCCCCTACCTCCAGTCTGTTTCTTATGCTTTCCTTCACCCTGGGCAGAGGTTGTAATTGTTTCTTTATAGGCTATCTTTGGTATACCTTTTTCTACCTCCACTCCGTAACGATTCTTGAATTTGTTAATGGTCACATCCAGATGAACATCCCCCATTCCGGAAATAATTGTCTCCCCAGTCTCCGGGTCTCTAAACACTTTGATGGTGGGGTCCTCTTCGGTTATCCGGCCAATGGCGTTACCCAACTTGTCCTCGGTTCCCTTCACCTTTGGGGCGATAGAGTAAGAAACTGCAGCCTCCGGAATCGCCGGCGCTGCATAAACAATGGGTGCCCCAGGGTCGCAAAACGTATCAAAGGTTCTTGACTCCATCAGTTTGGCCACCGCTACTACCTCTCCAGGATAGGCTTCTGGGACGGGCTCCTGCTTCTTTCCCTGAAGACGAAGGAGATTGCCAACTCTCTCTTTTACTCCTCGGGTAACATTGAACAAAGTGGAATTAGCCTGAAGCTTGCCTGACCGGACCCGAAGATAGGAAAGCCGGCCAACAAATGGATCGGAGATTGTCTTGACAATCATACCGCTCAGGGGTTCATCCCGGGAAGGTTTTCTTGTGACCGCCTCTCCTTCTGGCGTGCGTGCAGCGAATTCCGGCATTTCTTCGCTGGAAGGGAGGAAACTAACTATAAAGTCAAGCAATTCTTCAATTCCGATGAGATTAATGGCGGAACCGCACAGGACCGGCATGATGCGTCTTTCTCTCAAACCCTGTTTCATCAGAGAAGAAATCTCCTCCCGTGATAACTGGCCAGTCTCTAAGTACTTTTCCATCAAGGTGTCGTCAATTTCTGCCAGGCTATCCATACTTTTCTGACGATATTCCTCTCCGGTTGGCTCCGATTCAAGCACCCGACTCACGCCTTTCAGTTGGTTCTCCTGCAACACAGGATAAGTAACAAATACCAGCCTTACTCCAAAACACTTCTCCATTTCTGCCCATAAATTGTTAAGGTTGATTTCGGGAAGATCCAGTTTGTTGACAAAAACGATGGCTGGTACCTTTTTCTTCTGAATAACTTCCCATATCCGTTCAGTCCCTACCTCTACTCCACTGTTAGCCGCTACATTGATAATCGCCACATCCACCGCTTCTACCGCTCCCAATTGTTCCCCGACAAAATCCATATAACCAGGACAGTCAACAAGGTAAATGGTTTTGTTCTGCCATTGACAGAACCCCAGAGAGAGATTCACACTCATCTGTCGTCTAACGGCTTCCTCATCATAATCAAAAGTAGTTGTCCCAGCATTAATGTCTCCCATCCGCTCAATCGCCTTCGCCTTGAAAAGGATAGATTCTCCTAAAACTGTCTTGCCGGATTTATTATGTCCGAAGAAACCCACGTTGAAGATATCACCCATTCTTCCCCCTTCGCCCGGAGTTAGTTAGTGACCCAATGAGTGCTAAGGCTGCTATTGCCTTTTGACATTATACCTGAAAAGTCTTCTTCCAGCAAACCAAGACCATCTAACTGAAAATTGTTGGCAGGTAAAAAAATGTCTCTGGCAATACCTACTCTCCCACCTCCTCTCGGAGGCAGTACCATCGGCGCTGGAAGGCTTAACGACCGTGTTCGGGATGGGAACGGGTGTTTCCCTTCCGCTATGATTGCCAGAGACGCCCTATTATACCCCAGGTAAAAAACGACTGTCAACACCTAGTCAAACCAAACAACAAAAAGGCTTCTCCCATCTGCCGATATCTCGCTGGATTATCCCTGATGAACCACCCAGCCACTAGAACTTCTCCGCCGACAAGTTAGGCGGATGGTGAGGGGTGCGGCCACCTCGCCTCCTACTGCGGCTCAGTTCGCCACTCGCTCAGCTCCTTTTCTTCGTCGGAGCATACGCCTTCGCTCAGTTCGAATCCCCCCCAAAGATCGCCTAACGGTACCTTTTGGTTGAAATCTGAACTTACCTTGACAGAAATCCTGACGCTGAATTTTGATTTGCGCGTCGCCTTCGGCGACACCCACCACCCAAAAAGGGCAGGTGGGCAAGAATTCATTTCCCCCAGACCCCTTTTCTTTTTGCCTGGCATGCCCGCTTCGCAGGCCACAGAAGTGCCATCTATTTGGCTATTAATCCATCTTTTTACTCCTTCATTTCCTTGTCTTTGTAATTTCTCAAATTCAGCAGCGTCAATGAACCCGGCCTCTTCTCTATCAGGTTTAGCTACCCAACTATTTCTTACAACATTAGCTCGCCAAACATCTCTTTCATAATG
>JAMWDF010000107.1 GCA_023818865.1 Candidatus Omnitrophota bacterium | reverse complement strand
CTGGCTAATCTTTTAGCCATTCGGTAAGCCTCCTCATCTTCTACAGGGATAACCTCATCAATCAATTCCCGCTTCAAGACTGCCGGAATGAAGCCAGCGCCAATTCCCTGGATTCTGTGCCGACCAGGATTGCCACCAGAAAGGACTGGGGAATTTTTTGGTTCAACCGCTACGGCTTGAAAAGATGGTTTGCGTGCCTTGAATACTTCAGCCACGCCAGTGATAGTTCCGCCTGTGCCCACGCCAGCCACCAGGATGTCTACTTTACCTTCTGTATCCTGCCAGATTTCTTCGGCAGTAGTCTGGCGATGAATAGCAGGGTTAGCCGGATTGCTAAACTGCTGGGGCATAAAAGCGCCTGGTATTTGCTGAACAAGTTCCCTGGCTTTCGCTACGGCTCCACTCATGCCCTCTTCGGCTGGAGTGAGAACAGTTTCTGCTCCCAGCCAGGATAGAAGTTTTCTTCTTTCAATACTCATGCTTTCAGGCATGGCTAGAATCAATCGGTAACCTCGCTGAGCGCAGACCACCGCCAACCCGATACCAGTATTCCCACTGGTCGGCTCCACTACGGTAGCCCCTGGGCCTAAAAGTCCGCTTCTTTCTGCGTCCTCAATCATGGCCAAAGCGATTCTATCCTTGACGCTGAAACCTGGATTTCTGGCTTCCAGTTTTGCCACGATGGTCGCCTGGCTACCCTCAATCACCCGGTTTAGTTTCACCAAGGGAGTCTTGCCTATTGCCTTGGTGATATTTTCAGAAATGTTCATCTTAAATCACATAAGTTGGCATTTTCTCACAAATGGCTTGCTGGTCAGCCAGCTCTTTCAGGCTAATGGTAGAAAGAATCTGGCAAACAGCCTCATTAACCCTTGCCCACAACTTTCTGGCAGCGCACAGCTCTGACCGTTTACAGATGATTCTTGTTTCCAGACAGTCAACCAAGGTTAAGGAGCCGCCCAGAGTGGTTACCACCTCTAAGGCCGTTATCTTTTCTGGTTCCCTGGCTAAGAGAAAACCACCTCCCATCCCTCTAACGCTCCTCACCAGTCCCCCCTTTTTTAGATCCAGCAGTACCTGTTCCAGATACTTGACTGAAATTCCGGTGCGACTGGCAATATCTCTGGCGGCTGCCGCTTTTTGTTTGCAATGGCCGGACAGATCTATCATCGCTCTCAGTCCGTAGCGAATCCTGGTAGATATTCTCATTTTTCCTTTTCCTAGGTAATACGACTATTTCAGTCAGATTAATAGATTATATAGCCTATCAAAAACAAAGTCAAGAGGTAAAAATGTCTCATTAAGAATCTATCCGAATTGTTATTTTGCCTTGAATAAGGAAAGTACACTTCTACCGAAGTATTGAGCCACAATCTTAGGGGATGCTGCTGGGTGTGACAGATCGCAAAGCTATCCTGCTAGTAAAAGGATCTCTTGAGGAAAAGCCGAGGCAGGTAACCGAAGTCAGCCTGGAAACATTCCCCAATTGACCCTCGGCAAAAGAACTGCTCCACAGGGCTTCTGATAAAAAAGATAAAAAATGGATGACAAAAAAAGTTATTTTCTTTTTTCACTTACTTCTAGCTAATTCCTGGCTGTCAAATTCTTGTTTAGATACAAGGTCTTCTTAGCAACAAGAATTCTCTTTTTATTCTCCCCGCCTCTTGCCTCTCACGGCAGGAGGCAAATTTACAAATGACCCGGTAAAGGTTGGATTGACCTCCTGATGATTTTTCTACTTAAGCTTCTTTTCGGTGAGCTTTAGAAGGGCTAACCGAAGAACAAATTTGGTATAATAAAGGCAGCGACTGCAAGAAGAATATCAGGCACCCAGGTAAAAGCGGGAAAAAGACAAGCAAAGGAATTTTCGGAAACCAGTAATTAGCTTAAGCCTAAGGCAATATGGATCATATCTCCGGGCAATCAAAGCTGATCTATGAGGTAAAAAATTTACTAAAAAGGCAGAAGGGCAGTTGGCACATTCTTCTGGCGGTTGGTCATATCTTGAAGACTGACGATGGTGTAGGGCCCTACATTGCCTCAAGATTGAGCAATCGCCAATTCCTTCATATTATTGATGCCGGAAACAGCCCTGAAAGAATCCTTGGTCATAAATTACCATCCGGCCCAATCGCCTGGATAGTGGTGATAGACGCGACTGACTTCGGCGGCTTTCCCGGGGAAATTCGGTTTCTTTCTCTAAGAAAACTTCCTGAGTCTTTTATCTCTACTCATTTTTTCCCCCTAACAGTGGCACTTGCTCATTTAAAGGAGAGAACCGGGGTGACACCAAGGTTTCTCGGGATTCAGCCGCTTATGGTGAAGATAGGTGAAGGCCTTTCTCCTCCTGTAAAACAGAGTGCTGAGGAAATTATCCAGTATTTAAGTTTTCAATTCCCACCGGCTTGACTACGATCACTTTTCATGGTAAAGGCTAAGGGTAAAACCAAGCCAGGCAGAGATTAGCCGAAGGAGAAAGAATGGAGTACGGCCAGGTTAGAGATATTAGTTCAGGCTACCTGGAGCGCTCGGCTGAAGACCAGCAGTCTATTCTGCGCCGGGAAACCGAAGACTATCTTCGCTCTTTGATTTTGGATGACTATCCTAAGAGACAGGCCTGTTTTTGGAAGCGGGATTACTCCTCTTTGGAGGCTTTCCTCCAATCAGTGGAGCCTAACCGGCAAAGATGGACTGTTGCCCTGGGGAGTTTCCAGCCAGAAGGAGATTTTGAGCCAGAGGAGGAACCTTTTCTGGAAGATACCAAAGTGAAAGCTTTCTGGGTTTCTATCAGGTTTGCGCGCCATCTCCGGTGCCGGGCTATTTTGGCGCTACCCAAGAAAGGGAAAAAAACAAAACTACCTTTGGTGATTGCCCAACACGGGATTAGTTCTAACCCGGAAAGAGTCATGGGTTTTCTGGATGGACCTAACTATTATCATGCTTACGGTTACCAGCTGGCGGCTGCTGGTTATGCGGTGATGGCCCCCCAGCATCTCACCGGTCTTGAACGCCGGCGTTACCAGCGGCTGGCGTTACTCCTGGGAGCTACTCTGGCTGGGCTGGAAGTCTCCAAATTGAAAAGGTTCTTGGACTATCTTGGCACCCGGAGAGAAGTTGACCCAGAGAGAATCGCTATGTGGGGTATCAGTCTTGGCGGCTACTATACCCTTTTAAGCCTGCCGGTGGAACCGAGGATTAAACTGGGGATTTGCTGCGCTTTCTTCAACCACCGACTGGAAAAAATGATTGTGGATGACCCCCGTTACAGTTGTTTCCTTTCTACAGAAGAAGAGCATATATTTATTCCTGGATGGCTCCGGGAATTCCGGGATGCTGACCTAATTTCGCTCATTTGCCCCAGACCATTCCTCATCCAGACAGGTAAGGCAGATGGCGTTTCCTGGTGGCCCTGGGTGGTAAGAGAATTCCAGCAGGCCAAAACCCATTATGAAAAACTTGGCTTGGCGGATAGGTTTCAACTGGACTTACATTCTGGGGGGCATGAAATCAGGTATGAGAGTGGTCTGGCCTTCCTGAAGAAGTGGCTCTAGCCAGGGCAATTGGAGTTTCCTGCTGATGACTGAAAACCAGAATCAGAAAAATCTCCCCCAAAACATCAAAGACCTGTCTTTAAAAGAAATGCAGGAAAGGCTGGTTTCTTTAGGTGAACCGGCTTACCGGGGAAGACAGATTTTCTCCTGGATTTACCACCAGGGAGTTTCAGATTTTTCTGAGATGAGAAATCTGCCGGTTGGCTTGAAGAAGAAACTGGGGGAAAATTTCCGACTTTCCTCCCCGTTAGTAGTTAACTTAAGAAAAGCCAAGGACGGGGTGGAAAAGTACCTATTCCAACTCCAGGACGGTTACTTGGTGGAATCTGTCCTCATTCCTTCCGGTAAACGTCAGACACTCTGCGTTTCCAGCCAGGTGGGTTGCCGCTACCGGTGTGCTTTTTGCGCCAGCGGGAAGAAAGGAATGAGAAGAAATTTAACGGCTGGTGAGATTGTTGATCAGGTGCTTTATGTTCGGTTTACCCGGAAGGTAGCTGTTACCCACCTGGTTTTCATGGGCATGGGCGAGCCATTTGATAACTTTGACTCGGTTGTTAAAGCCATCAAAATCATTAATCATCCAGACGGCTTGAACATTGGGAGCCGGAAAATCACAGTTTCCACTGCTGGCCACATCCCGGGAATAGATAAATTTAGCCAGATTGGTTGGCAGGTAGAACTATCTGTTTCCCTCCACGCTGTGGATGACAAACTCAGAAGTAGTCTGATGCCTATCAACCGGCTTTATCCGGTAAAAGAATTGCTGGCGGCCTGCCGCCGTTACACTGAAAGTACTGGACGAATTATCACCTTTGAATATGTATTACTCAAAACCGTCAATGATTCAGTAGAGCAGGCTAAGGCTCTCGCCATAGCAGCGAAAAACGTGGGGGCAAAAATTAACCTAATTTCTGTGAGTCCAGTCCCTAATAGTCAGTGGCAACCTCCGGAAAAGGAGAAACTGGCCTGTTTTTTGGAAGAGTTGAAAAAGCAAAGGGCTAATTTTACCCTCAGGCGGTCCAGAGGGAAAGATATTCAGGCTGCTTGTGGCCAACTGGCAGGAGAATATGTTTAAAGCAGTCATCTTTGACATTGATGGTACCATTACTAAGCCAATCAGTTCCTGGCGTTATCTCCATGAGAAACTAGGCAAATGGGATGTTTTAGCTTACCGGTATCAAGAGATGTTTTTGGCCGGGAAAATTAGTTACCGGAAATTCTGCGAACTTGACGCCAGCCACTGGCAGGGTTTGCCGGAGAGAGAAATCAGACGCCTTTTTTCTACCATCCCTTTTTCCAAAAATGCTGCGGTTTGCTTAAAGCAAATCAAGAAAGCCGGGTTAAGACTGATTGGTCTTTCCACCGGTTTGCAGTATGTCGCCGAACAGGTAAAAGAAAAAGTGCCTTTTGACGCCATTGTCTGCAATTATTTGATGGCCAAAGATGGAGTCCTGAACGGGGAGGTCAGGATTAACATTTCCCATGGCGGCAAAGGAAAGATGGTCGGCCAATTACTCAAACCATTTGGGCTTCTGCCCCAGGAGGCCATAGCGGTTGGTGACAGTGACGGGGATGTTTCTTTGGCTAGGGTTTGCGGTTACACCATCGCCTTCAATTCTACCAGCGAAAAACTTAATCAGTTAGCTGACTATGTTTGCCAAACTGATGACCTTCTGGAGGTCTATTTCCACATCCGCCAATTGCTTTCTTCAGCTTCTCACCCTTTGAGCAAGAGTATCAAGCCTAAACTTAAACAATAAAAGGCAAACCAGTGAAGTTTATTCCGAACAACGAGCTTTTGCAGGAGGGAAATACTGAAAAAACTAACAAGAAAACAAACCGAAAATCCAACCAGAAGTACCCGGGGAGGACTACTACTCCAGTTTCTGGCTTCAATTAAACCGGCGCCGGCCAGGGCAGGAATAGCCAGGAGGAAAGAAAAGCGAAAGGCTTCTGGCCCACTTAACCCGCTGATTAGCCCAACCGCGATGGTGCTCCCTGACCGGGAAAGTCCAGGCAAAACTGCCAGGGCTTGAACCAGGCCGATAAGAAGTGCCCGGGACAAGTCTATCTCCCTATTGCCTGTTTGCCTGGAGAAAAAGAGAAGGGCAGCGTTAACTAGGTAAGCAATACCGATTGTTGGCAGAGTAGAAAAAGCATCTACCCACTGTTTCAGGAGTAAACCAACCGCGGCTGTCATAGCTGAACCGGCAAGAACAAAAAGAGTCACTCGGAATTCTGGAGCCTCTTGCCTTTTTTGTCTCAAAGCCTGGAAAATTCTGGCCAGTTGATGGCGGAAAAAGATAATAATTACCAATAGGGAAGAAAGGTGAAGAAAAACATCCAGGGAAAGATTACCTTCCAGACCAAAAAAATGCCGGAATATTACTAGGTGGCCAGAACTGCTGATAGGCAGCCATTCAGCCATACCCTGGACCAGGCTAAGAATAACAGTAGACCGTAACATTTCTTCCTCTATTTCATTTCTACCAGGAGAGCCTGATAATTGAAGTAACCTACCTTCACCTGGTAAGCCCCGCCAGAACTAAGAATTTCCTTTTCCGGTTCTTCCGCCTGCATCACCCTGGTGACTTTCAGTTTTCTTGAGGGTATCCAGGTGACCACCTGTTCTTCTGGATTATCGTTCAAAATAATCACCAGCGCCTTTCCCGGCCGGCGGTACATCCCCACATACACTCTCTCCGTTGCCCCAGGAGTGAAGGAGTAGATTTTTTCTTTTTCTGCCTTCCAGAAAGGTAGCCACTGACAATCAGGCTGATTCCAACCAAACTCGCCTAAAAGTTTCAATCCCTTAACCACAGCCGGGTGATGAGCAAGGTAAGGATTCATATCCAACACCATATGGACACCCATCCAGTGTCTGGCTGCGCTTTCCGCTTGGTCTGGATACTTTTTCAGCCAGGGTTCAAAATTGTATTCAGGACCCAAAGGGCCAAGGGTTGAACCGACAAATCCGTACTGGTGCCCCATGGTTTCCGCTACCAGGTACCCCAGACCAAACATGGTTAACTGTCGGCTTTTCGGCTCAGTATTAACTTCCTCAAAATCCCAGGTGGTAGTAGTAAAAGCCATGGGACCAGCATAAGTAGTACTGGTGTTATGAATCACAATGATGGGTTCCTTCTGGCCTTTTTCCTGCATCAGCGTGTAAAGTCTTTTCCATAACTCCCGGTAAGCAAAAAGCCGGCCGGTGGGTAACCATCTTCCTTCCTCGTCCTGGTAACCTAAGTCCACCGCCGGATTAATCTGGCCTTCATTCTGAATCTCGTCAAAATACCAGCAATCAATCCCTAATTCCATCCCGAGGTTAAAGCACCAGAGGTCGTAATCAATCCGGCTTTGGGTGGCGGAAATTCTTCTGGCCGCGTAGTAAGGAGCCTCGGCAATTTCCTTTTTTCTGATATCCTCTGTGGTTGGCGACCATTCCCAGGCAAAGTACTTTGGTTCCTCATGAGCCAGGGAGCGAGCCCGCATATCTGTATAAACTAAGGTTTGCCGCCCCTGTTTTTTCTGCTCCGCCGTCCGTTTTTTTAGTTCAACGGCTGCGGCTTCGTTGATTGGGCGGAGATGAGCGAAGGTGTATTTCCCTGTGGCTGGTTCATTTTGTTTCTCCTGGCCGAAAAAAGTCCAGTAGGTATTCCCCACCCAGTAAAACCGGGGAGCGTTCTGTCTGGTGAGGCTAGTTTCTACTATCCCAATTTCTCTTGCCCAGGAAGGTCTTGGCTTAATGGGGGTGGCTTCAAGGGCAAAGACTATTTTTCTTGGCCGTTCGTTTTTCCAGAGGACCGGCCTGGTTTGGTCAATCAGACTGAAGACCAATTCCACCCAGCCATTTTTTCGGTAAACAGTGACTACTGGCTTATTCTTTGCTTTCGGCAAGCTCCAGCCTTCTGCTGAATCTGCCCACCAGCACAACCCTCTTTCATAATCACCCAGCCAAACATAACTCAGCCAGGCCGCTGGCATCGTCCAATTAAGAACCTCAGTAGAGTCAAAGATTCTTCCCTTGTTCCCAGGCAACTGTTTGGAGATATTACTGCGGCAACCATCGCCGGCAGCATGAATAAATCCAGCCTTCTTTTCCTTAAATGGGATGACCAGTTCCAGCCCTTCTACCAGAGCATCTTTTCCCCCGGTAAGGGTAACTTCATACTTCAGCAGACCATCAAATTCACCCAGCAGGCTGATTTCCGCCTTGACTTTTCTTCCAGCGCTTCTGGCAATGGCTTTAAGCTGGTGGTCCTTGATTTCAGTAAAAATCACCCCTTGTCCTTTCAGCGGTTCGGTTTTTCCCCCAACCTTTTCTCTGATAACGACTGGGGAATAAAGAATCTCTTGCCCAGCTGTTTTTATTTGGGCTGGCAGTCCAGTTGGCGCCAGTTGGTAGGTTCTGTTCCAGACAGAAAGACTGCAAGTTGCCTGATTTACTCTGATCGGGGTCCAAGGATAGAGCACTTTTTCAGAAATACCCAGGGTGTTATGCTCAAAAGGAAAGATTTTCTTTTCTACTGTATCCTTCATCTCGCCAAGCATGTTGCCATCTTTATCAAAAATGGTAGCGGTAACTTCGTACCTTCCTTCAGT
>JAMWDF010000106.1 GCA_023818865.1 Candidatus Omnitrophota bacterium | reverse complement strand
CTGACATTCCTGAGGAAAGATTTATTTTTATGGGAAATACTTCGCTTCAGGGCGCCTGCTTATACCTTTTAAGCCGGCAGGCGCGTCAAACTGCCAGAGAGCTCGTTAGCCGGATGACTCCGCTGGAGCTTTCGCTGGAACCTGGTTATATGGAAGAATATCTCCGCGCTCTTTTTATTCCTCATACTGACTTGAACCTTTTCCCTTCGGTGAAAAGATGATTAGTATAGGCATTGCTGGCAAGGGTGGGACAGGCAAAACAACCGTAAGTGCCCTTGTTCTCCTGACTCTGAAACGAGCGGGTAAGGTTCCACTTTTGGCAGTAGATGCTGACCCTTCCAGCAATTTTTGCGAAGTCATTGGAGTGAAAACGCCACCCAGCCTGGTCAGTGTAGTGGATGACTTCAAACGTTCTTTAGATAAGTTGCCGGCTGGCATTGAGAAGAACCAATTCCTTGAGTATCAAATTCGTCAGGCTATCAGCGAGAATCCTGATTTTGATGTTCTGCTTATGGGACGGACAGAAGGGCCTGGTTGCTACTGCTACGCTAATCACCTGTTAAGGGAACATCTTCAACGTTTGGAGAAAAACTATCGTTTCGTGGTGATTGACAATGAGGCTGGACTGGAGCACCTTTCCCGAAGAACTACCAGGTGCCTGGATTTCCTTCTTGTGACAACAATCACTACCAGGGCCTCTCTGTCTTCTGCGGAGAAGGTTCTTTCAATGGTAGAAGATAAGAACCTTGATCTGAAGATAGGCCAAACTTATCTTGTAATTAACGAAATGGCAGGAAAGGGTCAGGATTCATTTGGAGAAAGCCTTGGATTACCTTGTTTCCGGTTACCTTTTGACACTGAGATTCTAAGAAGAAGTGAATTAGGGATTGGCTTACTTGACCTTCCAGATACTAGCGTAAGTCTTCAGAGTATTCAAGCGAACCTCTTGCCGCTCCTAGATTCTCTAGAAAGGGCTAACCCAGGAAAAAAAGACTAATGGCTACAGACAAAAAGCAAAAGAAAATCGCCTGCATTACTGGCGCAGCTGGCGGAATCGGTCAAGCTGTGTGTGTGGCTTTGGCCAAAGAAAATTTTACCGTTGTCGCAGTGGACTGGTTGCCCCAAAATGAAGGGGAACCAGTTTTGAGGGAATTACGAGGTAGCGGACACGTTTATATTCAAGCAGACATCTCCAGGGCAAGTGACCGCCAAAAGATTGTAAGAATCATCAGGCAGAAATTAGGCCGGCTTGACCTACTGGTCAATAATGCCGGGGTAGCGCCAAAACACAGACTTGATATTCTTCAAACCACAGAAGAAAGCTATGACCGGGTGATGAACATCAATCTAAAAGGAACATTTTTCCTTACTCAAGCAGTTGCTTCTTATATGATAGAGCTGGTGGAAAAGCAGTTTGTGTTTCATCCACGGATTGTCAACATTTCTTCTATTTCTGCCTATACTTCTTCGGTCAACCGGGCTGAGTATTGTCTCTCTAAGGCAGGAATTAGCATGCTAACCAAACTCTTTGCTGATCGACTGGCCTGTTACGGAATTTACGTTTACGAGGTTAGACCTGGGATAATTGAAACGCTGATGACAGCTGGAGTGAAAGAAAAATATAACCGCCTCATTTTTGAAGAGAACTTGTTACCTATCGGCAGGTGGGGTAAACCTGAGGATGTCGCTTCAGCCATCATGGCCATTGCCCAGGGTAGCTTTGATTATTCTACCGGCGCGGTGTTTGATATTGACGGCGGCTTTCATCTAAGAAGGCTGTAAACTAAATATGAAAAAAATAAGGTTAAAACTGCAAAACGGTATTGGTTTTGATTGTTACTGCTGCGACACTCTGGTGGTGGGAAGCGGAGCCGCTGGTCTTAATTGCGCTCTCTATCTAGCTGAGGCTGGCCGAGAAGTGATGATAGTCACCAGTAACCTTCTTGGCGGGACTTCTTATAATTCCGGCTCAGACAAACAAACCTACTACAAGTTGAGTGTCTTTGGCCAGAACGAAGACAGTCCTCTATCTATGGCTCAGGCTCTTTTTGAGGGAGGAGCAATGGATGGAGACCTAGCCTACATTGAAAGTTTAGGCAGTCTTCCCTCATTTTTTCGTCTGGTAGAAAAGGGCGTCCCCTTCCCAGCCAATGAGTTTGGTGCCTTTGTGGGCTACAAGACCGACCATGACCCCAGGCAGCGGGCGACCAGTGCCGGACCAAAAACTTCCCGGTATATGGTGGAGTGTTTGCTGAAGGCAGTGAAAAGGTTAAAGGTACCCATTTTTGATGGCTTAACAGTGGTTAACATAGTGACCAGGGGTAAAAAGAATAAGGCTATTGTCGGAGTGGTAGCCATTGATAGGAGAAGACTAGCCAGGAGAAATTTAGGAACGACGGTTTTCTGGGCAAACGCGGTTGTCTTAGCTACCGGCGGACCTGGAGAACTCTATGCGGCCAATGTTTACCCGGAAGGTCAGGTAAGTCTTCACGGGGTGGCTTTGGAGGCCGGAGTAAAAGCGGTGAACTTAGGTGAAGCCCAATTCGGTTTATCTTCCCTTGGTTTCCGCTGGAACCTTTCAGGAACATACCAGCAGGTAATTCCTTCATATGTTAGCTTGGACCAGTTCGGGAAACCATTTAATTTTCTGGAGAATTGGTACCGAAGCTGGCAAGAAATGACTGCGAATATTTTTCTGAAAGGTTACCAGTGGCCATTTTCTGCAGAGCGATTAGAAAATTTTGGTTCCTCTTTAGTTGACCTGGCAGTTTTTCAAGAGAAAAATTCAGGCCGTAGGGTATTTTTAGATTTCAGCCAGAACCCAGAATACCAAGGGAAAAAATTCAATTTTGGCCAGCTTTCACTGGAAGCAAGAACTTATCTCCAACGCTCCGGAGCGTTTCAGAGAACTCCTTACCAGCGGCTCCAGCAGATGAATCCAGAGGCAATTGAGATTTTTGGACAGCACGGGATTGACCTGAAAAAGCCGGTGGAAGTAGCTATTTGTTTTCAACATAATAACGGCGGGTTAGCGGTGGATACCAACTGGCAGACAAATATAGCCGGGCTTTTTGCCATTGGGGAGTTGGCTGGTACCCATGGAGTAAAGAGACCCGGTGGGGCAGCGTTGAATTCTGGCCAGGTAGGTGGCTGGCGAGTGGCGAAATATCTTTACCAGAAAAAGTTGTTGAGCGAGAAACCAGGGGAGAAATTACTGTTAAGCCGAGCGGCTGAGGCTGTCTTAAAGGAAAGCCAAAGGATGCTTTCTTCTTCAGGGAAAAAACATAGCCTGGTCCGGCAGGAGGTCCAGAAGCGAATGATGTTAGCAGCTGGCTTTATTCGTTATCCCTCATTAGTCGCTGCCGCCACTGGAGAAGCAAGAAAACTGGTCAAGTTGGTAAAAGAGGTTTCTCTGTCTACCGCTAGAGAACAACTAGTGAAAGCTTGGGAGACCAGAAACCTGGTGATTGCGCACCAGGCTTTTCTATCGGCTATAGATTTTTATATCCGAAATGGTGGCGGGAGTCGCGGTGGGTATGTAGTAGTGGCGGAAAATCAACAAGAAGATACATTTCCGGTTATTAACAAAAATGGCCAGGTGCTTTCTGGCCGTCGCGAAAGATTGTCAGACCGAAGGTTGAAAATTATGGTGGATGTCAACGGTCAGGTGGAACTGCTTCCGGTTAAACCACTACCTCAAGATGATAGCTGGTTTGAGACAGTTTGGAACAAATATCGCACTGGTTAACTGCCTTTTACTTGAAACACCCAGGCACTAAAAAACCGCAGGCGGCGCAACGGTTTCCTGATAGACCAACAACTGAAGTGGAGTACCCACGGCGTCTGATGAGCAACTGATGGCACCGAGGACAAAAGGTATTTTCTCCTTCATCTCCCGGAATGTTTCCTGTGTAGACATAAGACAATCCACTCTTCAATCCTAATTGACGGGCTGCTCTGATTTTTTCCACCGGCGTTGGCATTTTATTTCCCATCTTATACATCGGGAAAAACCGGCTTAGGTGCCAAGGAATTTCCGGGTTAATATTCACCAGTACTTCTGCTAAAGAACCAATGATTTTTTCGTCGTCGTTTTCTCCTGGGACGATTAAAGTTGTCACTTCAACCCAGACACCCAGTTGTTTCATTAGTTTAATGTTTTCTACCACGGGAGCTTGTCGGGCATGGCAAAACCTTCGGTAAAAGGCATCATCCCCTTTTAAATCCACATTGGCTGCATCAAGCATTCCAGCCAGTTTCTCCAAAGCCGCCTGGGACATATAGCCATTGGTAACAAAATTATTCTTTATTCCCTTTTCCCTGGCTAATCTGGCTACATCCAGAGCGTATTCAAAGAAAACAGTCGGTTCGGTGTAGGTGAAGGAAATACTGTGACAACCGCAATTGACCGCGGCTTGGACTATCTTCTCCGGATTGACTGGGCTGGCTCCAGCGAGAAAACGACCTTCTCTGGGGGCCTGGGAAATCTCGGCATTTTGACAAAAAACACAGGCGAAATTACAACCAACAGTGGCAATGGAATAGGCCAGGGAACCAGGGAAAAAGTGATAAAAAGGTTTTTTTTCAATCGGGTCAACATTTTCCGCGATCAGCTGGCCATAAACCAACGTGTAAAGTTTCCCCTCCGAGTTAAGACGAACACCGCAAAAACCTGTTTCCCCTTTCTTGATGACACAGCGCTGATGGCACAAAAGACAGCGGACGGTTCCTTCTTTCTCGCTTTCCCAGAGAATCGCTGGGTGCATAGCCCTCCTTTCAAAATTCGCACGTCTGTTTCTGGCAGCCAACAGCCATCGCTGGCAAATGGTCTTCGCTTTCAATTATATCCTTACCCAGGTAAAGCACTTGTTCTGTTTTACTTCCATAACGGAAAACGGTGATCCCCTTACACCCTAACTTCCAGGCAAGAAGAAAGACTTTTTTTACTTCAGAGATGGTGGCTGACGCTGGTAGGTTCACTGTCTTGGAGACGGCGTTGTTGGTATGCTTCTGAAAGGCGGCCTGCATCAGAAGGTGGGCCTTAGGACTGAGGTCAAAGGTTGTCAGAAAAATCCGGCGGAGAGATTCCGGCACTCCAGAAATGCCTTGGAGACTGCCCTGGGTGAGAAGTTGTCGGAGCAAAGAAGCTTTCAGCAATCCTGCTTGGCTGGCTGCTTTTTCCCAAACAGGGTTAATCTCCAGGAAAGTTTGGCCATCCATGATTCTTCGGGTAAAAGCCAGCCCAAAAAATGGTTCAATCCCACTTGAGCAATTAGCGATAATACTAAGAGTTCCAGTCGGCGCAATGGTAGTTCTGGTGGCATTTCTTAATGCCGGCACCTTTCCGGTGTAACGGCTGGAAGAAAAGTTTGGAAATGAGCCCCGTTCCTGGCCTAACTGGCTGGAATAAACGAAGGCTTCGCGGTTAATAAAAGCCATAAGTTCTTCGGCTAATTTAAAACTTTTTTCGCTACCATAAGGGATTCCCAGTAAGGCTAGAGTGTCAGCCCAACCCATTACGCCCAGGCCTATTTTCCTGTTGGCTTTGGTTATTTTCTCCACCTGGGGCAAAGGGAAACGATTGACCTCAATAACATCATCAAGGAAACGAACGGCTAATTGAACTGCTTGGCTTAATTTATTCCAATCAATACTGGTTTTTTTGACAAACTTAGTCAGATTAAGCGAACCGAGGTTACAAGACTCATAGGGCAAAAGAGGCTGCTCCCCGCAAGGGTTGCAGGCCTCAAGCCTTCCAGCTGCCGGTACCGGGTTTTCCCGGTTGATGACGTCAATAAAGATGAGCCCAGGATCCCCGGTTTCCCAGGCGCTTTGGGCAATCATATCAAATACTTCAGCGGCTGGTAGTTTTCTGGTTGATTTCCTGGTTCTTGGATTAATCAGGCAGTAGGTTTGTCGTTTTATCACCTTGTGGAGAAAATCATCAGTCAGCGCTACAGAAAGGTTGAAATTCGCAAACCTCCCAGTTCTCTTGGCAGCAATAAATTCAAGGATGTCCGGATGGTCCACCGTCAGCACTGCCATATTGGCTCCCCGGCGTCGTCCACCTTGTTTAACCACAGAAGTGGCCGCGTCAAAGATTTCCATAAAAGAAAGGGGACCTGAAGCCTCGCCCTGGGTCGTGCTGACCAGATCTCCTTTCGGCCTCAACCGACTGAAAGAAAAGCCTGTTCCGCCGCCACTTTGATGGATTAAAGCCATGTTTCTTAATGACTCAAAGATACTCCCAAGGGAGTCTTCCACCGGCAGGACAAAACAAGCTGATAATTGTCCTAACGGAGTTCCGGCATTCATTAAAGTAGGTGAATTGGGCAAAAATACCAGGTCACGCATCAGCTGATAAAATTTTTCTTCGTATTCCGACACACTGGCAGAGAAATCTCGCTCTGCTTGGGCGACATGATGGGCTACCCGGCGGAATAATTGCTCAGGAGTTTCTATTATTTGCCCAGCCTGTCGGAGTAAGTACCGCTGTTTCAACACAGCAATAGCAGTTACGGAAAGCTTTAAATGGTCTTCAACTCCCAGAACCGCTTTGCTTTCCCTGAGAGCCCGGCGTTTCTCCCGGTAACGGATATAAGCTGAGGCGACCTGAGGCAAGTTATTTTCCATCAAGACCTGTTCCACCATATCTTGAACCTGTTCTACTCCTGGATACTTACCAGGCATCTGTTTGAGCCTCCTTATAACCAAGGAAGTCAGATGGTCTGATAACCCGCCATGGTCAGGGAGATGGCAAGCCCCGAGGGCCCTTTTAATAGCCTGGGTGATTTTCTCAGAAGAAAAATTCTGGCGAGAACCGTCTCGTTTTCTGATATACTTCAAATTCATTGCAAGCGGTAATTGAGAAGAACTGGGTTGTTGTTGCGCAGAACCTCTACCGAAACATTTTTAGCGTTAGAACTCATGATCTGCTGGTACACCGAGAAGGCTTTAGCCAGGCTATCAATAAGTACTCCATTTACCCGGCGGATCACATCACCGCTGCGTAAACCGTACTTATAGGCAAGGCTATTTTCCGGGATATTGCTTACCCTGAACCCTTCTACGCGACCGGATTCGCTGATGTGGGGAGCCACTTGGAAATTAGATAGAATATCCCGGTCTTTTTTCATTTCCTCTAAGACTTCAGCCAATGGCACACTCACCGGTTCGGTGGCTACTGGGATAGGACTGGCTGGCGAAGAAGCAGGCAAGGGCAAAGTTACTGGCTGACTACTGCCTGGCGGCTGGCTAGAGGCGACAGAGGCTGGCTGGGAAGTAGCTACTGCAGTGGTACCGGTAGTTTCCGGCAGACTCAGAATGACTTGGTTCCCTTCATATTCAAAGAGCACCTTCTTCTCTTCAATCCGGTTAATAACCACGCCAGAGCAAACAATCTCTCCTTGTTTGAATATACTTTCTTCATTCTGGTTCTTCAACCGGATGATGACCAGGGAACCAATTTCTGGAGCATAAATGATGCCTTTTACCTCTAAGAGAGAATCCAGCGGTGGGATTGGTTGGGGTTTAAGAATACTAAATTTAACCGGTTCTTTGGGCGGCACCGGCTTGGTGAATATATTTTTTTTAAGCAATAGCGGGAGATCCGGAGAAGCCGCTGGTAAGGAAACAATCATTGCCAGGTAAAACAAAGCAATTTTCTTCATATAATCCTCAAGGCTCTCTGAAGTACGAAAATTAAATCGTAGATGTCCACGCAACCATTCTGGTCAATATCGGACACATTTCTCAATCTTTCGGAATAAGGAAAGGGATAGACTACCGCCCCAATGGTAATGTCAAGTTCTAAGAGCATCCGCAGAGAAATGACCACATCACCAATGTTGATCACTCTATCAAAGTTAATATCCCCAGGTAACTCCACTGGGTCATTCAAAGAAAAATTGAGGTCGGACTGGGTAGCCCCAGGGATAATAGTCACAGGATTATTGGAGTACTGACCAGATGGTTCAACAGAGGCATCAAAAAGGACATCTTTGTTGGTATCTAGGAACGCCCAGAGATAATAACTGCCTGGTTGGACATTATTGAGGGAATACGCCCCAGGTTGAGACAGGCCCTTCACATAAACCGGGGACCCACTGAAGGCAGGATTGGAAAAAAGACAAACCAAGACCTGGCCAATTGAGCTTCCCTGGTAGCTGAT
>JAMWDF010000105.1:1441-8185 GCA_023818865.1 Candidatus Omnitrophota bacterium | reverse complement strand
ACGGGACTGGCTTTTCTTGCTTTTTCAATCTTATCGGCTGGCAGTCCTCCTAAGAGGCGGGATTCAGCAGTACTTGTAATTCCTGGTTGGCGTCGCGGCATGTCGGGAAGAAACGATGGGCCGTAGTAATCGCATACTGCCTGTACCTTGCTTGAAAATTCAAGATAAGCCCCTTTATCAAATTCCTTCATTTCCCCTGTCGTTCCGAGCATAGAAGCAAGATGCCCCCCAGCCGATGAACCCCAGGTGCCAATTCTTTGCGGGTTTATATTATATTTAGTCGCATTTGCCCTTAGAAATCGTACAGCCGATTTACAGTCCTCTAACTGGGCGGGAAATCTTGCAATTCCGCTAAGGCGATAATTGATACTGGCTATTATATATCCATATGGCAGAAGCAACAAAGCCGGACAGCAATTTTCTTTGCTTCCCTTAGTCCATCCTCCACCGTGTATCCAAACTATTAGGGGCAAAGGACCTTCTTCTTTTTCTGGAATATATATGTCAAGCAAAAGGCTTGTTCCTTCCACCATAGCGTATTCAATGTCTTTGATTACTTTTGTCTTCTCAGGTAATCGGAAGCGTTGTTCATCAAACCTTGGCGGGATGCTGTCAGGGAGAGGGTTTTGCGAATAAACATTCAAGCAAAGCAAAAAGATTAAAAACCAAAAAACAAGTTTTTTGGGCATATTTTTTTAATAATCCTACTATAGAAGCACTCTTTTGGCATAAATTTACATCTTTACGAGCTTGGAATTTGTGTGGTTGTTACCTGCAACCATAATAGGATCACACCGCTATCAGGAAAAGTAGACAACGGTTCACTGCTCCCCATCAAGGCTCTGGGTAACGGCTAAAATGTGTTTATTTATCCCTCTTCTATCAAGGAAAGGAAGCAAACAAGGCGGAATTAAGGCTCATATAAAAAAGAGGAAACCGATAAAAGAAACTTAACTATAAGGCGTGGGACTTTAATTTATCATTGATGACAGGGAACCAGACTCTACTGATGCCTCTTTTCAATTTAACTCAGACTTTTTGTTTTGATATTTCTTTACCGATTTCCACTTTCGCCAAGGGTAACTTCTTCATTGATAAGATCTGGGAAGGATAAACGCTCCTATGACCGGTCATAAGAAAACTTATAATACAAACCAAGGCTGCATATGGCGCTATTTCTCGGCCAAAAAGTTCCATAGCCATTATGGTTGCAGAGATTGGGGTATTGGCAGCCCCAGCTAGTACAGCCACCATACCTATTGCGGCAAAAGTTGATATATCCAGACTGAGAAAAGAGGCAAAGAAGGCCCCTGAAGAACTACCAACAAAAAATATCGGAGTAACTATTCCGCCACTTCCTCCAAAGTTAAGAGTTATACTTGTGAACACTGCTTTTAATATGAACTGGTACCATGAACTTGATTGCCCTGATAGGTGAGATTGGATAGCTTCTACGCCTAACCCCAAGTAATCCTTAGAAAAAATAAGGGTCAAAATAATTAAGACAGAACCACCTATTAAAGCCTTAACGAACACTGAAACTTTGATTTTTTCAGATAACTTTTTCCCAAGAGAAAGGGACTCTATCAAAATCCAGGAGCATAATCCGAAAAAAATGCCTGCTAAAATAACTTGGATAAAAAATACTCCTGAAAAGGGTAAAGAATTCTTAAAAGAAGTGTAGAGATAGGCTATGCCTAAGGCTGAGGTAACGTGATAACTGGTTATTCCTGCGATTATTGATGGCAGAAGTGTCTCATAAAGAATGCATCCTATAAATAATACCTCCACGCCAAATATTGCTCCAGCCATTGGTGTTCCAAAAACCGAGGCAAACCCGGCACTTATACCACATATTACAAGTTTTTTCCTATCCTCTTCACTAAGTTTCAAAAGATCAGAGAAAAATGATGCCAGGCCTGCACCAATCTGGGCACATGGACCTTCCTTGCCTGCTGAACCGCCACTTACAAGAGTGATTAATGTGGCAATTAACTTCACAGGAACAACTAAAGGATTAATTTTCCCAGACCTTTGGTGGATTGCTTCAATTACTTTCTCAGTACCATGACCTTCAGCTTCAGACGCAAATTTCTTTATGATAAATGTGCTCAATAAAAACGCCACAGGCAAGAAAATGAAATAAAATGGGTTACTGTTCACCCCAATGCCCCAATTTAATAATTTAAGAAAGAGACCAGTGGCAGACCCAACAATTATCCCGACAAAGGTGGCTAATAAGGACCATTTTAGTAGATTTATAAGAATGACTGGTTTTTCTCTCATATATTCTCCTGGTTCTAAAACTCGGATGGCTCACACCCTTAGGCCATTCTGACCAACTTCATTCGCTGCCAGTGTTACTTGTTTACAGTGCGTTTGCTTCAATAACCCTTGCCCCATCAACACCTTTTTACTCCTTTCTCTTCCGATTATTATCCAAAATGTTCCTTTCTATAGGAGATTTAGAGTCCAACCAGGCAATCAGTAACCTCTGGGTTTTGACCAAGGGTAGTGGACCCGGCCGGATTCGAACCAGCAACCAACGGATTATGAGTCCGCTGCTCTGCCCTTGAGCTACGGGTCCAGAGGTTTTTCGCCAACAGGCATACCAGAGAAATTAAACTGTTGCTTCTACCCAGTTTATCAGCAGATTAATGCTTCCAGGAATCTTGTGCACATAGAAGGTGTTCGGATGGTTCAATATCCTGGTGTCAAATTGCTTCTGGGTTAAGGCGGTGTAAAAAATTACCTTGCTGCTTCGGTACTCATTATGCTGCCGCAAACACTCTCCGAAATTTCCCCCATAACCCATGTTCATCAGATCAACAATAGCCGCATCTATCCTCGGTTTTTCCTTTTCCACCGCAGTCATCGCAGCCGCGGCATCAGCAAATTCCAGCACCTGATGGCCCCTTCTTTTGAATTCTATTACCAGCAATTTTCTGGTAATATCATCATCTTCCACAATCAAAACGTGCCTGGACCGAGCAGGCGGTTTTTCGTCTTTACCCATTCTGTCTCCAGTTCTAGTATGATGATACCTTTTCAGAGCCGCCATCGTCAACGGAAAGACTTTCCTCAGACTGCTTGTCCATGATAAAATTGATTCATGGAAATACTTAACAGACCAGAACTTCTTGGTAAGAAGATTTTGGTGATAGAAGACGAAGAGGATACCAGAGCCCTTCTCGTGAGACATCTGAAACAAGCCGGTTATGCGCTGATTGAAGCCGTTGATGCAGAAAGCGGCCTAAGTCTTTTCCGAGAGTGGCAACCAGACCTGGTGATTTTGGACCTCATTCTCCCAGGAATGAGCGGATTAGAATTTCTTCAGAAGGTGAAAAGTGGACCAATCAGTTGCAAGGTACCAATAGTGGTTCTGACCGCTAAAGATGAGGCTGTGGACAAAATTAAAGGTTACCGATATGGAGCCGACTATTACCTCACCAAGCCCTGTGAGATGAAAACGTTGCTTTTAACAGTGGAAACCGTCCTATCAGAAAAAAACAAGTCTTAAGCCTATATCTCAGCTAACTGATTTATCTCAGTTTGAACACCCGGCCTGTTCGGGCCGCCGCATAAGCCGCCATCATAATCTTTTGATTCCAGAGTCCATCCTCACCAGAAACCGCCACCTCGCCGGATTTCAACACTGCTTCGGAAAAATTTTCTATCTGCGCTTGATAGGTATTATACGGCTTAAACCTAACCTCCTGGCAGCAAGAAGCAGACCGCTGCTGTTGAGCATCATACCCCTTTGCCTTTTTCTCCAAGTAAGCAGTGGCCTGACCGGTTGGAGTTTGACCAATACTCCCGGTGGCAACCACACTCCCTTTACTGCCATAAATTTCCAGGACATTGCGGGACGAGTTGTCTGGGATATTGAAGCAGGCATCCACAATACCGATAGCTCCGCTAGAGAAACGCACAGTCATTACCGCTGTGTCTTCAACCGGATAAGGATGAACGAGCCGACCAGTGAAACAGGATACTTCCTTCACCCGGCTCCCAAAAACGAACTCCAGAAGGTCAACACAATGGCAGCCCATGTCAATTAAGGAACCGCCACCCCCTAGCCGAGGGACTTGCCGCCAAGCACCTTCAATGGGTGGATACCAACAAGAAAGCTGAGCCCTTCCCATTACTGGAACACCCAGTTCACCGGCGGCCACCATTTCTCTGATCCTTTTGTTCAAACTATGGAATCTCATCATGAAGTCAACGCCCAGTTTTAGACCTTTCCTTTTTGCCAGAGCGAGAATCTGCCAGCACTCATCCAGTTTAAGAGCCATTGGCTTCTCAATCAGAACATGCTTACCAGCTTCTAAGCACATCATTGCCTGGCGATAATGCTTATTCGCAGGGGTAGCCACGTAAACTGCCTGCACTGCTCTGTCTGCCAACAAGTCTTTCTCTCTGGTGTACCAGGATACCTGGAATTCCCTGCCTACTTTTTCAGCCACCGGTTTAACCACATCCATCACCGCCACTAAACAGGCATTTTTGGCGGGAATGATTCCTTCCGGGATGGTCCGACGATAAGCAATTCCCCCAGCCCCAATCACTCCCCAAGATAATTTTCTTGCCATCTATTCCTCCCCGAATAACTGTTTAAATAAATAATAACATAGGCTCAACTCAAGAGAAAACATCTTTTAACATTAGCAATATAATTTCTGACAACCAGGGCAAAAACTGGCTGTCCGAGAACCTATCTTCATTCGCTGAATCAACTGGCCGCACCGATAACATTGTTTGCCGGCCCGACCGTAAACCTGGAGATAACGGCCATAATTTCCTTTCCCTCCATCAGAATCTCGGTAATCGGAGAAAGAGGTACCTCGGTGAGCAATGGCGCACTTCAGAATGCTTTTCATTTTCCGGTAGATGATACCCAATTGAAAACAAGAAAGATGAGCCACGTTTGTGGCCGGATGAATCCCAGCGTGAAAAAGAATCTCGTCAGTATAGATATTACCCAGTCCTGCAATCACTTTCTGGTCAAGAAGAATGCTTTTTATTTTTCCTTTTCGCCCTTTCATTCGTTGACGGAAAATACTTTGGTTCACTTCGGTTAGAGCGTCTGGCCCTAAAGATTTCAAGATTAAAGAATCAGCCAGGCATTTTGAAGGAAGAAGTTCAATCCGGGCAAATCTTCTCAGGTCAGATAAACCAAGTTGCCATCCGTCATTGAGAAAGAATATCAAACGAAGGTATCGGTTAACCGGATCAAGCAATGTTCTTGAGAGAAAAGGTTCTGGCTCCCAGCCCCCAGGTTGCCAACACCACTTCCCCACTAATAGGTGGCCGGTCATCTTCTGATGTAACAAAAGGTTTAGACGGCGAGTGAGATAAAAGAGAATCCATTTGCCCCGCCGAGTGATATCCTTAATCTGGCAACCGGAGACCAGCTCAGTGAAATCTCCCGGCAGACCGAACAATTTTATTCTGCCAGGTAAATCCACCCATACCCGAGTGATTGTGCGACCAACCACCTGTTTTTTCAAACCCATTACCGTGGTTTCTACTTCTGGCAGTTCCGGCATCTTTTCTGATTACGGTCGGAAAAGAAAGTTCTTAAATTGCCAGATATCTTCAGCATCAGGCTGGCTTTCTTCGTTGTTCGGGAAAAAACTCTGATAATTTGAGAGTGGCGACCATTGCACCGGCTTAGAAATAAAGTTGCCCAGGTAGGCCTTTGCCAGAGTGAGAATTGCCTGATGGGGTAAATCCTCAGGAAAGCATATCCCAGTTTGCGTATGTTCAATCGCCCACACCAGGGCAGAAACAGCCCCACTGGCAACCTGAAGCGTGGTGCAATTTCCCTGCGGCACTAGCTTTTTTGATTGTTTAATGCTGAGACAACTTCCAATCCACCAGGCAAAAAGAGGATGTCCCATAATCAGGGCTCCAAGTTTATCTTCGCCAGCAGTAATCTCGTCTGTGAGTATCCTGATTTTAGACTGAAGCTCATAATTGCGGCAACGCAATTCGTGAAGAGAAACCAAGGTCTCGTTGCAGGGAAGGTAAACATAGCAAACGGTTGGACGATAAACCACTCGGCTATTTTCTCTTAGAGTAAGGTAATGGGAAAGGCTGAATATCTCTCCGTGGGGAATTAATAGCCCAACAAACTCTTCCTCTGGTACCCAAGAACGAGCCAAAGTATTAATCCCTAAACGAGGTAAGATTATTTCATTCCCTGGTCCAAACTCCGGAATAATCGCCCCGGCAGGCAAAGTTTTTTCATGGGTTCCCCAGCCAATTTCCACTGGAGAAATAGATTCTGAATGCATCCCCTGAGCTGACCAAGTCCCCACAAATTCATCCGGCTTTTTTGGCCGGTTAGTTAACTGGGTATCTCGTTCGCTACAATGAATTACTTTCACCCCCAAAGTTTTTGCCAGAGCGGCAAAATTACGTTCCCCCAACCAGAGGTTAATCTCATCTCTTTGTTCTCCTGTTACCTGTTTGAGCTCCAGCAGCCTTTCAGCCAAGTCCAACAGCCCCTGTTTCACAAAGTGAGAAATCAAGCCGGGGTTTGCACCGTGGTCAACAATAGCCGTAGTCTTTCTTGCCCCTTTTTTTTTCATTTCCAGGAGCGACAGATAACGGTAGTAGATAGACTTTTGCAGGGCTGGCTTACTACGAATGTCAGCATAGGGGTCCCATTCTTCAACCGAAGTGTTTACATAAAGCACTCGATTATTCCAGGCCCAGCCAATAATATCCAAAGTATCA
>JAMWDF010000105.1:0-1431 GCA_023818865.1 Candidatus Omnitrophota bacterium | reverse complement strand
TCAATGTTCCAGGCAAGGTCAATTATAGCGTCCCCTGGTTGAACATACCGAGAGAGCACCCGAGTGAAATTCTGCACGGTCAACCGCTCTCGGTAGAAACGTAAACCTTGGGATATCCAGGGAGCAAGAAGTTTTCTCTTGTCAACAAAATCAATAACACTAATCCTCTTAGGCGTGACTGGTAAATGTTTTAAAATAAGTGGTAAGGTGGTCTGACCAACTGCGCCGAAGCCAATCAAGAGAATGTTCCCTTTAAATTCAGTCATCACCTTTCTCAAGTTAACTCAAATTTCCTGCCTGCCAGGGGCTCAGGTAAGAGATGTCTTTGTGGTCCCAGTAGCAAAATCATGCCTAGCGGGGTGGAATGAAGAATATGGGTAGTATCTTGAACATAGGTTTTCATAGCCACATGTTCAGTCAATCCTCCAAAACCTCTTTTCAACTCCGGGTTGATGAACTGATGATAGGTGAGATGGTTTAAGTAATTTAGAGTAGCTGGCAGGCCAGGCAGATCAGGATTGGTCAACACAGTTTTCAGCAGGGCGTAAGGGTAATCATATCTAAGGTGCAAGGCGTATTCCCCCTGACTACTCCCAGGCGTAAAGCCGTGCAAAAAGCCAAACCTATTAACTGAAATCCCGCCCCACCCGACCGCGTTCATGGAATGTAAATAGGGAAAATAATCATGTTCCTGCCGAAAACTCAGAAGATGCCAAAAGATTTTCTCCTGGTTCTCTCTAATTGCTTCTCTTAACTTTCCTCGGCCACTAGCCAGGTATTCGGAAAAAGCCACAAGGAGCCAACAGGCACCCGTGCTGTCTTGTCCAGCATGGTCATATTCTAAACAGCCAAAGTCATACCGGTTAATTAAAGGAATAACCATCTCCTGAAAAATTCTTTCCGCGGTGTGCCAGGCTTTTTCTGAACCCGAAAGGCGCCAGAGCATTAAAAAGCTTTGGGCAGCCAAGGCTATCCCTGGAGCCAATGGCCAGTCGTAGATAACACCTTCCCGGGAATAGCCTATCTCCCCGTTGGGTGAAAAAGCGTTAGGGAACCAGCCGTATTTTTTTTCTATCCTTTCCAGAAACTGACAATTTTCTTCCAGCGCTTCTCTGACCGAAGTAGCTGGGATAAAACCTTCTATAACACAGCTAGATAGAAAGTGATTAACTAAACCTTGGTCTGGCAGAAATACTTGTTTCCCGCCGTAATGGTCCTGAAATCTCTTTCGGTCAACATGGTAAGCTCCATACCAGGCTCCCTTTAGTGGACCAGAAGTAGAAAGAAAACCAAAATTGAGAATCTCCCGAATAATCTGTCTGGCTTTCACTCTCGCCCAAGTTTGCCTCAGATGGAAAAGAGCGTAAGCAACCATAGAATTAGTTCCATTCCCCCAGGCAATCTCTACTTGTCGGCAGTTTTCTTGGAAAT
>JAMWDF010000104.1 GCA_023818865.1 Candidatus Omnitrophota bacterium | reverse complement strand
GCATGCCGACGGACTGACCAGCACCAAACTAACCAAATCGGCGTTTGCCGTCGGGCTGGGAATGGATTGGGGAGGATACATGGTCAGTATTGCCAGTTTTCTTTTTGGCTTCAGTTTATCTTATAACCATCCTAGCCGAATCGGTGTTCTTAACTCTCCGGTACTGGCCTCTAATCTTCTGGGGTATAATCGGCACACATTTCGCTTACTGCTTGGGTTTCTGGTACGGCCATGGAAAAGAAAAACATTGACCTGGCTTTCCTTGGAGTGTTGGTAGCTATTGCCACTTTCTCTTTCTCCGCTGGCCTTCACTGGGGTCTGCCTTCGGCTGAGAGAAACAGTTTATACTTCACCCGCCGTGATTCCCTGAGGAAAACCTTACAAGAAATAGAAGATTATAAGCTGGAGGAAGCCTGGAAAGGAATGGGACCTTATCTGGTGGTTCACCCGGAAGAAGAGGGAAGGAAGTTACCCAGGTCTCTTTACAATCCAATCCGCAGTTACCATCCTGACGAATACTTTGTCCTGAAAAGTCTGGCTAGCATGAACCCAGAAGAGCTTGACTTCAACCCCCATCAATATGGAGTGGGTGGCGCTTATCTTTATCCAGTCGGTATCGTCATTTTCCTGGCATCTCGCTTTCAGCTTATAAAAATTGGTCGAGATATATCCTTTGCTTTTTCCCACCCTGAAGAGCTCGCCAAACTCTATCTCTGTGGGAGAATTCTCACTGGACTCTATGGGTTGGCTGCGATAATCTTGTTCTTTTTTCTTTCCCGCCGCTTGTTGCAATCAAGAATTCTGTCGCTTCTGGCTACCTGGCTGCTGATGTGGACCCCCTTAGTTGTTCTAAATACCCATTATATGTACGTTGATATTCCCGCTCTTTTCTGGGCAATTGCTACTCTTTACTTTACATTGAATTATTTGCAAACCCCTCAGAACCGGTGGCTTGCTTTCGCCGGCTTAAGTGCCGGGCTGGCTTTTGGTTCCAAAATCAGTCTGCTGGTAGTTATATTTATACCTGTTATGGGATTACTTCTGGAGCGTCCCAATGCTTTTCAAGGAATTCGCTATTTATTGTTAGTTCTGTTAGCTTTTTCAGCCGGGTTTATCTTCACCAATCCTTATTTTGTCCTTACATTTCCCGAACCCTTAATAGACTTAGGCCAGCATTCTGGTTGGTCATTCCAGGGCAAATTCTACCTTAAGAGTCTGACGGCTGGACTGGGTTGGCCACTTTTTATTTTTGCGGGTATAGGCCACATTTTTGCCCTCCTGGGGCTGGTAAAGAAAAACAATCATCGTTCCGCTGTCTGCTTGCTTTTCCTCTGGGATATTCTATTTTTCTTGTTTATCTCCTGTTTTTCTAAAACCTTTGCCCGCTACCTTTTACCTCTAGTCCCTGGGTTCATACTCACCGGCATCTGGGGTTGGACTTTGGTTGAAAGTCTTACTAATCCTTTTGGGAAAACCTTCACTCGCAGCCTTGCCTTGGTAGTGAGCAGCTTGAGTTTCTGTTGCGGTCTCTACTTTCTTTCTTTTTTCCTGAAAGAAAATGTCCGCACCCGCGCCGGCCGGTGGATTAAGGAAAATCTTCCAGCTGGAAGCACCCTGGGGACACCGGAAATACCCTGGCAGTTTCAGATGCCAGACTTTGATGAGTCTCGGTATCTCATTGTAGTTACTGGTTACAGCCTAGCTTCGTTTCAGCAATCTGTCCCTAATTACTTCGTTCTTTCTTCCTTTCAGGCACCAATAGCTCCTTATCCTTTGAAACTAAACCGAGAAAAGCTCGATTTCTGGAAAGAGTTCCACCAGTCAGGTTGGTATAAGCCAGTGAAAATATTTTCACCGGACAAACCGTTTGGGGCTAACTGGTGCCTGCCGGAAACGCTACCCGAAGATTTAATCTATCTTTTTCCGACCATCGCTATATTTGAGAGAGTGAAAAAATAATGGACCAAGTTTTCTCTTATTTCTTACCGCAGGAACTCATTGCTCAAGAACCGGTTTGTCCCCGGGACAGATCCAGGTTGATGGTTGTTGATCGCCGGACTGGTTTGATCGAGCACCGGGTTTTTTCCGAGATAGGAGATTACTTTCAGCGGGGCGACTTGTTAGTTCTCAACGACGCCAAGGTCATCTGCGCCAGACTGCGGGGAAAGAAGGAAACTGGAGGTAACCTGGAAGTTTTTTTACTCAAAAAACATGGAGAAAAAGAATGGGAGGTGCTCCTCCGAGGCAAACCTTCGGCTGGGAAAAAGTTTATTGTTGGGCGGATAACAGGTAAAGTCATCCAAAAAACTTCTTCTGGCTCCTGGCTGGTGACTTTTGACTGCAACAATGACCAGGAAATTCTGAAACTAGGCGAAATACCATTGCCGCCCTACATAAAGAGACCGGTGTTACCACAAGACTGGGGAAATTATCAGACAGTCTATGCGGCTAAGGATGGAGCAGTAGCTGCTCCTACCGCCGGACTACATTTTACCAGAGAGTTGTTAGCTACCTTGAAGCAAAAAGGGGTATCACACTCATTTTTGACCTTATTTATTGGGTGGAGTTCGTTCAAACCGGTGAGACAACAAGATTACTCTATACCCTCTGAATCTTTTGAACTCTCTGAGAGCACCGCCCAAGAAATCAATGAGACCAGAATGAAGGGGGGCAGAGTAATCGCGGTCGGCACTAGTACTGTCAGAGCCCTTGAAAGTGCAGTAGTTAGAAAGGCAGTAATTCCTTTAAAGGCCACCACCTCTCTTTTTATTAAACCAGGCTTTAATTTCCAGATAGTGAACGCATTGATTACCAATTTCCATCTTCCTGGGTCAACTCACCTTTACCTGGTTTGTGCCCTGGCCGGGAAAGAACTTATGGAAAAGGCATATTCTCTG
Source organism: Candidatus Omnitrophota bacterium (assembly GCA_023818865.1). Lineage (GTDB taxonomy): Bacteria > Ratteibacteria > UBA8468 > B48-G9 > DSTR01 > JAMWDF01. Next base: position 5,327 of record JAMWDF010000104.1, on the reverse strand, counting down.
GCAGTAAAGGAAAAATACCGATTTTACTCTTACGGTGACGCTATGCTTATTCTATAAAAAGGTGGGATTAGCATGTCAAACTTTGAGGTTATAAAACAAGATAAGATATCAAGTGCCAGAATTGGTCGGCTAATAACTGAGCAGGGAGTAGTTCAAACACCCTGTTTTATGCCAGTAGCCACCAACGGAACAGTTAAAGCCCTGTCTTCAGAAGAACTGAAGGAAATAGGGGTGGAAATTATCATTGCCAATGCCTATCACCTTTCCCAACGACCAGGAGTGAAAATCATCCAGGAGGCTGGTGGATTACATCGCTTCATGAACTGGGATGGTGTCCTAGCCACCGATAGCGGCGGTTTTCAAATATTTAGTCTTGAGAATGTGAAAATAAAAGACGACCGGGCCATCTTTCATTCGCTGGAAGATGGAAGAGAACAATCATTAACTCCTGAAGAATCTATTAGGATTCAAGAAAGATTGGGGGCAAATTTACTAATGACATTAGATTATTGTCCCCGCCGGTGGGATGATCAGAAAGAAATTTCCCGGAGCACAGAAGTGACTATCCGCTGGGCAAAACAGTGTCGGCAGGTGGAAATTAGTCCGAGAAAATGGTTATTCGCCATTATCCAAGGGGGGATAAGCTTGGAATGCCGTTCTGAATGTACCCGGGCGTTAACGCAACTGGATTTTGATGGCTATGCTATCGGCGGGTTAAGCCTTGGCGAGCCCTTCTGTGAAACCCTAAGAGTAGTCCGTTTAGTAACCCAACAAATACCTTGGAAAAAACCACGATACTTTATGGGACTTGGTTATCCCTGGCAGATTCTTGCTATGGTCAGTTCAGGAGTAGATATTTTTGATTGCGCTTTACCTACCCACATTGCCCGCAACGGTTCAGCTATTACTTCCCAGGGTAAAATAAACATCAAGGCCGGCCGCTACCGCAGCCAGTTCCAACCATTAGACCCAAACTGCGAATGCTTTGTCTGTCGCCGATACACTCGGGCCTATCTTCGCCATCTTTTCAACCGGAAGGAAATTCTAGGTCTCCGCCTTGTTTCTTATCACAATCTTTATCTTATGCAACGTTTTATGGAGCGAATTCGTCAAGCCATCAGTTCTGGAAACTTCACCGAGTTTAGCCAGCAAGCAAAAAAAGAGTATAATAATAGACTGTCTCCCAAGACTAATGACTAAAAGACTCGTGCGAAATGCATGATCGCACCAATAACCAGGAGAAGGGAGGAACAATGGGAAACATAGCGTGGGCGCAAACCGGTACCCCAGCCGTACCAGCACCTTCACCGTTTGGAATGCTTTTGCCTTTTATTCTGATTTTATTTGTTTTCTACTTCCTGGTGCTTCTTCCTCAGCAGAAAAAGCAAAAGGAGCATAAAAAGATGCTCGATGACCTGAAGGTAGGGGACGACATCGTCACTGTTGGCGGTATTCTGGGTAAGGTGGAGAAAATAAAAGATAATATTGTCACTGTCAAAGTGGGAGAAGCAACCACTATTGACTTTCTGAGAAATGCCATTTCTCAGGTGATAAAACCAAAGAGTTAAAGAATGAACAGTTTATATTTCCAGGTTCAGAACGGGTGCGCGGGAGATATGCTGGTGGGTTCTCTCTTAGATCTGGGCTTATCTCTATCTGTCCTAGAAAAAGAACTGAAAAAACTTCCCCTCCCTGGTTATCGTTTGAAAACAGAAAAGGTAACCAGGGAAACTGATTTCGGCCACCAACTCACCGGGACAATTTTCCAGGTAATTCCAGAAAGTCCGGAAGAAGAAACTACTTCTTATAAGGAAATTTTGTCTTTGATTAAAGAGAGTTCGTTGAAAAGTAAGCAGAAAAAACTCTTAAAGAAAATCGTGGATACGCTGGCGGTTGCTGAATCAGCCGTTCATGGAGAAAAATTGGAAGAAGTGCATTTTCATCAGGTAGGGCAGATGGATGCCTTGATAGAAATGACCTCCGTTATAATTGCCCTTGACCTCCTTGAAGTGGAAAGGGTAGGGTGCAGCACTGTGGGCATTGCCCAGCCGGCTCCAGCCACTATCAAAATGCTCCAAGGGATCCCAGTCACTGTCCACCCTGTGCCCTATGAATTAGCTACGCCGACCGGCGTAGCAATTCTTCGGGCCATTTGTTCCTTACCTGGGCAGACATTAGAAATGTGTCTGAAAGCAGCTGGTTATGGAGCTGGTCTGAGAAAACAACCCTCGCCTAACATGGTTCAAGTCCTGCTGGGGTCAACTGAACCAGCCGAAAAGATAGTGGGCGTCATCGAAACCAATATTGATGATATGAACCCGGTAATGTTTGACCAGTTGATGGAAAAGCTATTTGAGGCTGGCGCCTTAGACGTTTCCTTCTTCCCTGGCCAAACCAAGAAAAACAGACCGGTTTTTAACCTGAGAGTCATTGTCCCAGAGGCAAAAATGGAAAGGGTCGCCGAAATCATTTTCACTGAAAGTACCACTCTGGGACTGAGATTTCATAGAGAAAACCGTCTGGCCCTGGAAAGAAGGATTGAATCAGTTGCCACTCCCTGGGGTAAAATTCCAGTCAAATTGGGTTTCTGGAAGCAACAATTGGTGAATATGGCGCCTGAATATGACGCCTGCAAGGCCATTGCTAAAAAATTCGGTTTGTCTCTAAAGAAGGTATACGCCTGGGTAGCCATTAGCCTTGGGAAAAGACTAAAAATTTCTTAAATCCAATCATGGTTGTAGGAACCTTAGAGCTGGAAATTTTTATACCAGGTAGTTCTTCTCTGAAAGATAAGAGGAGAATAGTGAAGTCTCTCCGCGATAAGGTGAGAGCCAAGTTCAATGTGTCCATAGCCGAAATAGATTTTCAGGACAAGTGGCAGCGGGCGTTGCTGGGTATAGCCGCAACCAATACCGATGGCGGAGAAATCAGAAACACTTTACAGAGAGTCAAGGAAGTTTTTGAACAACAGGGAGAGTGCTTGATTGCCGCGGAGAAGTTTTATTTTTTTCAAACCCGGTCAGATTAGTTATGGAAAACCTTGATAAACAATATTCGCCTCTAACTATTGAGCCGGAAATCTATCGTGTCTGGGAAAATAAAGGATGTTTCACGCCGGCTGGCGATGGCACTCGGCGGCCCTATGTTATTGTCATTCCTCCACCCAACATCACGGGTTTTCTTCATATGGGCCATGCGCTCAACAATACCATCCAGGATGTCCTCATTCGGTGGCGCCGGATGGATGGCTATGACGCTCTCTGGCTACCAGGGACTGACCACGCTGGCATCGCTACCCAAAATGTGGTTGAAAGAGACTTGGCCAAAAAGGGACTAACGAGAAAACAACTAGGTCGGCAGAAGTTTGTTGAAGAAGTGTGGCGCTGGAGAGAAACTTATGGTTCCCGAATCATCTTCCAGTTAAAGCGACTTGGGGCTTCTTGTGACTGGACCAGATTACGTTTCACCATGGATGAAATGCTTTCCCGGGCGGTAAGGGAAGCTTTCGTCAGACTTTACCGGAAGGACTTGATTTATCGCGGACAGAGAATTATCCATTGGTGTCCCCGGTGTACTACTGCTCTGGCTGACGAAGAAGTAGAATACAGAGATGAAGACGGTCACCTTTACTTCATTCGCTATCCCATTGTTCCCGAGGGATTCATTGAGGTAGCCACTACCAGACCCGAGACGATGCTGGGTGATACGGCTGTTGCTGTTCACCCAAGTGACCACCGTTACCAAAGGTTTGTGGGTATGAAGGTCAATCTGCCTTTTGTAAATAGATTAATTCCTGTTCTGGCTGACGACTCGGTCGATCCTGAATTCGGAACCGGAGCAGTCAAGGTTACCCCCAGCCATGATGCCAACGACTTTGTCCTGGGAGTCAAACATAATCTGGAATTCGTTACCGTGATGACTCCAGAAGGCAAAATGAATGAAAACGCCGGGCAGTGGGCAGGTCTGGACCGGTTCGACTGCCGAGAGAAACTGGTGGAGGCTCTGCGGGAAAAAGGACTCCTTTCCCGGATAGACCCTTACCAACACAGACTTGGTCGGTGTTACCGATGCCATACCGTTGTGGAACCCTACTTATCTCAACAATGGTTTGTCAGAATGGCGCCATTGGCTAAACCGGCTATCGTCGTGGCTGAGGAAAACACCTTGCATTTCTATCCGGAACGCTGGAAGAAAGTCTATCTCAACTGGCTTTACAACATCAAAGATTGGTGTATCAGTCGACAAATTTGGTGGGGACACCGAATACCAGTATGGTATTGCGAAAACCAAGGGTGTTGTCCTATTGTTCAGATTGACCAACCTCAGACCTGCCCCCAATGCGGTGGGAATAAGCTGCAGCAGGATAAAGATGTTCTGGATACCTGGTTTTCCTCCTGGCTTTGGCCATTTTCGGTATTTGGTTGGCCGGAAAAAACCAAGGATCTGACTATTTTTTATCCTACGGATACTTTGGTCACCGCACCGGAAATCCTTTTCTTCTGGGTAGCCAGAATGGTTATGGCTGGTCTGGAATTCACTGGTCAATTACCTTTTGAAAATATTTACATTCACGGAACGGTTAGAGATAAGACCGGCCGAAAAATGAGTAAATCTCTTGGCAATGCTATTGATCCGGTAGAAATCATTGACAACTGCGGGGCTGATAGTCTCCGTTTCAGTCTGATTTCTATGACCTCAGTGGGTCAGGATGTATTCCTTTCCCCTTCTTTCTATGTCAAGGGACGTAATTTCTGTAATAAACTATGGAACGCTTCTCGGTTTGTCTTTCTCCAGGCAGAAAAATATGCTCCAGGCAAAATTCGGTGGCAGAATAAACCAGAAATTTGGCAATTGAGTGACCGCTGGATTATCTCTCAGCTAAACCATCTCCTTCAAAAGCAGGCTTTGGCTTTAGAGGAGTTTCGGTTGAATGAAGCCCTGAATGAGCTTTACGATTTCTTCTGGCATCGCTTTTGCGACTGGTACATTGAAATAGTCAAACTGAGTGAAACCGACCAGCAAGTTTTTTCTGAGGTAAAATTGCCTGTTTTACTTTACGTGCTGAAGGTCTGCCTCCAGTGTTTGCACCCATTTATTCCTTTTGTCACCGAAAAACTCTGGAGTATTCTAATCAACTACCTGGAAACAGACTCATCCCTGGTAACAACAAGTCACTGGCCTCACCCAGGAGAGTTTTTTGATCCAGAAGCAGAAAGAGTAATGACGGGAATTATCCAAACTGTAACACTGGTAAGGGAAATAAAAACAACATTTAATCTTCCGCTTAAGAAACGACTGGACTGTTATTTCCAAGGACCTTCATTACC
>JAMWDF010000103.1 GCA_023818865.1 Candidatus Omnitrophota bacterium | reverse complement strand
CTCCAGGCCCCAGGAGCTTATAGTATAGCTGGCCTTCTCGCCGGGAGTTATTACCTGGCTGCTTTTCTTGACGTTGACGATGATGGCCATTATGATGTGCTGACAGAACCGGCTGGAGAATATGCCAATAACCCTGTAGTTGTGGCGGAAGGCAGTACGGTAAATGATAAAAACATTATTCTTCAGGACCCAAATTTTCCGCAGGTAAGAGAAGTATCTATCTCGAGTGATTTGAAAGGTAGCCCTGGCGCAATTGTCCAGGTACCAATCAACATTGATGAGGGTGCGGGAGTAGACAGTTTCCAATTTGTGATCAGTTATGATGACACAGTCATTGTTGACACGGATGTGATAAAGGGCTCTCTGCTTCCTGACGATTGGTTGGTATTCAGACTTCCCCTGGAACCAGTAACCAAAGGAACCGGTCGGGTGAAGATTATTGGCCAGGGTCTTGGTAATGAATTGCTACCTGGTAGTGGCAGCCTGGCTATCTTGAAGTTCAAGGTGAAAAACGATGCTCAGGCTGGACAATACACCGACCTGAGTTTTGATGACGGGACAAACAATGATACAAACTTCCTGATGGATAGCCAATTAGGTATCATTAACGGAAATTACACAGCCGGGAAATTGACAGTGGTTCCTTCTTTTGTCCTGCAGCTGAAAGCTGGCGGCTGGAATTTGATCAGTCTACCAATAGAACCGAATATCACCAATCCCCAAGCACTTATACCAAATCTTGTCAGCATCTGGGAGTGGAACGGGTCCTATATTGTACCCACGGTTCTTCAGGCGAAGAAAGGTTACTGGGTCTTGGTATCGCAGGATACACAGGTTACAGTAGAAGGAACCAGGCCAGCTGATAACACTGTGCATCTGTTTTCTGGCTGGAATTTGGTGGGTCCTATAGAGAATGCGGCCAGGCCGGTAAGCGCCAACATAATTTCCGCTTATGGCTGGGGTGCACCGCCGGCTGGCGGATACCAAGCGATAGGAGTAGGCCAAGTTTGCAATCAAGGAAGTGGTTACTGGTTCCTTGCTACCCAACCCACGGATATCTGGTCTTCACCATAAAATAACAGAATTGGAGGTGAAAGATGATTTGGGGAAGGAAAAAGGGAAAAGCGGGAAAAATTACAGTGCTGGTGGTGTTTTTGATGCTGGCCGGTGGCGTCGGTTATTTGGCTGCCCAACCTGCACCCTGGGAACTGCAACTTCCGGCGACGATTGGAGGCAATCCATACCTTACTCTTTATCTGGGGATGCAAACCAATGCCACTGATAACTTTGATGTGGGCATAGACGATGCGCCGCCTCCACCCACCCCAGAAGGAGATACGGTGTATTTCTCTTCTATCACTGGCCAGGGTAGCCCGTATGATAAGCTGGCCAAGGATTACCGGGCCCCAGCCTACACCGTAACCACCTGGAGGCTGCGGATGCAGCCTGCAGAAGGTAGTCAAATGGTTGTTTCCTGGAACCCGGGTAATTTTCCGGCTGGTTGGACATTCACTTATCAGGAATCTAACTCGTCCTGGGTTGGTACCGGTCCCGTTATCAGTATGACAAGTACCACCCAGATTTCCTTCCTCGGGGATGGGACGGTGAAGAGATACCTCATAGTAGCCACACCCCCGACTTTTTATTCAATATCCGGCACTGTTACTCTGCAGGGCGGTGGAGCCGCGGTGACCGATGTGCTGTTAACTCTTTCCGGAGCCGCGAATGATACGACCCATCCTGCGGCCGACGGAACTTATTCTTTCACCGGTTTGACTGGCGGGCTTAACTATACAGTTACGCCTACTTTAAACAACTATGTTTTCACGCCGACCAATAGATCTTATACACCCTTAAACGCTAACCAAACCAACCAGAATTTCACCGGAGTGTTCCAGACCACTCTTACTGTTGCCTCAGCCCGTGGAAATCCCACGCCTACCGTTGGCCAGCATAATTATCCGGCCGGCACAGTGATCAACGCTTCGGTGCCTTCTCCGGTGGCTGGGGATGCTGGCACCAGGTATGTCTGCACTGGTTGGACCGGCACAGGTAGCGTTCCGGCAACCGGCACCACCAATTCCGTCCAATTTACCATCAATGTTGACTCCACCATTACCTGGAACTGGAAGACTCAATATCAGCTCACCACTCAAGCCAACCCGGCAGCTGGCGGAACCGTTACTCCGGCCAGCGGCAATTGGTACGATGCTGGGACAGTAGTCTCCTGTAACTATACGGTCAATGCCAACTATGTATTTATTAAGTGGCAGGTGAATGGAGATGATGCGGGTAATGGTGCGACTCTCGATGTGACGATGGATGCTCCCAAAACAGTTACCGCGGTGTTTGCCTTAAACCAGCCGGTCTTGCAAGTTGACCCGACCAATGTAGAATTCACCTTTATTCTCCAAAATAACAGCAAGGTTGACCAAACTACCCAAGAGACTACAATCACCGTGAAAAATGTTGGGAGTGGTGCGGGGACACTCCAATGGCAGGTCGGGAATCCAGTTTATCAACAGGGAGCAGGCTGGATTTCCTTTGCCGAGGGATCGGCTAAGACCAATCCGAGCGGAGAACTGGCTCCGCAGGAAAGCGCTCAGTTCCAGCTGATTGTTAACCGGAGTGGTTTACTTGGCGGGACTTATAACGCTACAGTGCCAGTCACTTCCAATGGAGGAGATCAAAATATTACTGTGAGGATGAACATTAATACTCCGCCGACAGCGGAAGTGATTACCCCGCTGAGCGGCGAAGTGGAAGTAGAAACAGCGATAAGGTTTGAAGCGAATTTTGCTGATCCTGATACCGGGGATACAATCGCCACTTCCAGCTGGGAGGTTTACGAGGGAGAAATACCATTCCTCAAAGGTCTTGTTCCTCCCATCTGGTCAGGCCAGTTAACCGGGAACCAGAATTTCCTTTACCTGCCTTATGCTCTTTTCAAGCGGACTATGGACGAGGGAAAGAACGGCGGGCAGAGCTTCTGGTGGCGTGTGAAATGCGTTGATAGCCGTGGCCTGGAGTCTGACTGGGCTTATTCTGAGGAGTTTTCAGTTAACACGGCGGAAGGAGTACCTGAAGGAACACTTTCTCGGGGGGAAGAAGGGACGCTGGAGCGGCCAGATATGTTTGAGGGTAAGAAAGTATATGTTAGCGTGCCGGTGGTAGGTAATGATGACCAACCTGGCATTCTTGTGACTATCAGGCAATTGAACCCAGCTGATGTTCCTGGCGCGCCATCTGTGGTAAACACTCTCTTTGATATCAGAGTGGAGAACCTATCTGAGGGACAGAGACAAGTAGTGGTCAATGTAGATCTGCCGGGTAATATCACTTCCTGGTGGAAGTACAATCCATACACTGCAGAGTTCTACCAGTATCCCGCAGACCTGGTTGATTTCACTGCGGCGGACACTCCACCCAACCATACCCGAGTGAGATTGACTTTGGTGGATGGTGGAACCGGCGACTTTGACGGAAACGTTAATCAGACCATCGTTGACCCGTCAGGTTCAGGAGTGAGCGGCGGGGAGGTCTCTGGTGGCGGTGGCTGTTTCATTGCGACCGCGGCTTTCGGTTCTTACCAGGAACATCATGTCTGGATACTCCGGCAGTTCCGGGACAGGTTCCTGTTAACTAATCCTTTAGGCCAAGCCTTTGTCCGCTGGTACTACCGGCACAGTCCCAGGTATGCCGCGATGATTGCTGAGCGGCCTGCTGTTAGGCTTGTAGTCAGAATGCTGCTTCTGCCAGTTTACGGGGTAGCCTGGTTGATGCTGTATGTCGGCTGGCGGTTATGGCTAGCTTTAGTTACTATCGGGCTTATGACTCTGGCCAGGAGGCGATATTTAGGGCTGATAGTGCTTCTGATCGCATTGGCTCTAGTCACCCCTGGCTGGGCGCTGGATGTTAATCACTTCAAGCCGGCCACTGGAGAGACGACCTTTGTTGTAACCGATTCTTCATCTACTTTGGGCGCTGGCAAATTTGAGGTAGGTCTCGTTGGTAGTTATGCTAGCAAGGTAATGGAAGTGAAATCTGGCGCCGGAGACCAGGTGCTATCGGATGAGCAGACCGTGTTCAACCTGAGTGTAGCCTACGGATTGACTGACAAATTTCAGCTATCTCTTGCTCTACCTCTCTTAGTAAATCAAGCTCATGATGCAGCGTTTGCCTGGGTCAAGACAAGTGGAATGGGCAATCTCAGACTGGCTGGCAAGTTTGGTCTGCCTTTGATGGAAGGGGTGGGGGTGGCGGTAGTGCCGTTTGTTGATCTGCCGACCGGCAACGATAAGAACCTCATCAGTCCAGACGGCCTGGCTGGTGGAGTAAAGGTGGCGGTTGATAGGCAGTGGGGAGAAAAAATTCTTACCGCGGTTAATATCGGTTATACCGGTCAAAAGAAGGAAACATTGGGGCAACTGGAAATTAACAATAGCTTCCTCTACGGCGCTGGTATCTCCGCTTCTGTGCTTAGTGAAAATACCTGGGTTACCTTAGAGTTCTTTGGCCGGATTGATGGCGGGAGGAAGGGTTCACCGCTGGAAGGAATTGTGTCTTTGAACCACCAGTTCGGTCCGGTAAGAGTGGCCTTTGGTGGTGGCGCTGGATTGACTGATGGCTACGGCACGCCTTCTTACCGCATCTTTGCTGGAATGAAGGCAGGGTTTTAATGGTTTGGGTTGGTTGCCGAGTATGGCATCATACAAAGAAGGAAGGTTCATGTATTGGGAATTCAGAGGTGGAATTGCAGAGGTTGACTTGACAAAGAAAAGTATCCCTCATATATTTAGGGAAAATGGCGAGTGGTCTGCCTATTTTGTATAACTGAGATGAGAAAGGAGAGAAGAAAAAGATGAGGATGAACAAATGTACGGTGGTAGCAGCAGTTTGTTTAATTTCGCTTTCAACTGTTTTAGCAGCGAAGGATTTGAAGGTTGGAGTGGTTGATGTGGAAAAAGTCTATGCGGCTTATGAGAAGGCGAAGGCATCTGCCGCTGAAATTCAAACTGAGCGCAAGAGCAAGCAAGACGAACTGGCGAAGAAAAGAGAAGAACTAAAGGCGTTGCGAGAAGATTATGATAAGAGAAAAGATAAAATGACCGAAGCAGAAAAGAAGGAAATGGAAAAGAAGATTGCTGATAAGAGCCGCGAGATTCTCGCTTTCACCAATGTTTCCAATCAGGAGCTCCAGAAGAAAAACCAGGAACTAACCAGAGCCAGGTTGGATGAAATAGCCAAGGTTATTCAAGATTATGCCACCAAGAATAAATATGACCTAATAATCGATAAAAAGTCTTTGCCTTATTTCTCATCGGCTTACAATGTTTCCGATGACATAATCAAGGCGCTAAATGCCAAGTAATTTCCAAATAAACAGGGGGAAAGAATGAAAGGCAGGCTTCGGAGTGTTTTTTTGGCTTGCATTATACTCTGTCTGGTATCAGCGATTGTTAGCGCCCAGGTAGTTCCTCAGAAAGTGCAACCTGGCGCGGTTGACCAGCAGATGAAGAAGGCAACTCCGGAGCTTTCTCCGGGTAGTTTGCCTCAGATTGTTAAACCTCCTCGTCCGAAAATGGAACTTGCCGGAACAGCCAAGATCAAGGTGGAGAAGTTTATAATTACCGGCAATACCCGGATTGCATCAGAAAAACTGCTCAAAGCAGTAGAAAAATATACCGGGAAAGAGTTGACATTGGCGCAGTTAAAGGAAGCAGCCGATGTTATTACCCAGATGTACTGGGATAAGGGTTACATCACCTCCTTTGCTTACGTCCCGGAGCAAAAAGTTGAGAAAGGAGTGGTGGAAATCGCGGTGGTGGAAGGTAAGGTAGGCAAGGTGAAGATTGAAGGGAATCGTTACTACACCAACCGCTTCATTGACCGCCATTTTGCTGCGGTAAAAAAAGAACCAGTGTTAAAACAAAGTACGCTGGACCGTTCCTTGTTGCTACTTAATGAATACCCGAAAATGCAGGCAAGCGCCACTTTGACAAAAGGAGTGGACATATCCTCCACAGATATAGTTGTGGAAGCGAAAGAGAAATTCTTCCCCCTGAACCTGGAAATAAACGCTAATAACTTTGGGTCTCGTTACACTGGCAGAAACAGATTTGGTTTGAGCTTTGATATTGGTAATCTAACCAGAAACGGTGACACCTTTTCTGTCGGAGTGACACTTTCTCCGAGAAGCACCGAGAATATGCTTTTTGGCAAAGCCAGTTATACCTTGCCTCTGAACGGTTACGGGACTAAAATACGATTCAGTTACTCTCATATGGAGTACGATGTGGGCAAAGAATTGGCAATATTAGGTGTTGAGGGCGAAGGTCGGGTACTTGGGATGAGTTTAAGTCATCCGCTCATTCGGGAACGTACCAGAAACCTATCCGTGAGCGGTGGACTGAACGTAAAAAGATATAAAAACTATATGTTTGAAAAGACTATCCTCAATTCGCGGGATAAGTACACCACCCTGGATTTGGGAATTAGCGCTGATCGGAGCCGAGGAAATGCTTATTCTTCAGCGGCGTTGGGTTTGACCGCCGGTCTGGGAGAAATTCTTGGTGGTATGTCTGACGATGATTACAGCTCTTCCAGCCGGCCAGGACTGGCTAACAGCACCTGGGTGAAAGTAAACCTTGACTTGGCGCGGATTTATAAACTGGGCAGTTGCCAGTTAGTTACTCGGTTTTCTGGCCAATGTGCTTCTGACAACCTGGTGACGGGAGAACAATTTGTTCTCGGCGGACCAGATACTGTTCGTGGTTATCCTACCGGTGAGATTATGGGTGACCATGGGTACTTTTTCGGTGCAGAGTTGCGTACCCCTCTTGTCTTCGGAGAGGCTAAAGTGAATAAGTACGCTAACTGGGCGTTTTTTGTTGACCATGGAGCGACATTTTACAGGAGCGTGCTTCCGGGAGAGGATAAACATCGGAGCGTGACTGGAGTTGGCGCCGGATTCAGAGTGTATGTGCCGTGTAACTTCCATCTCCGTTTTGATGCTGGTTATCCCATTAAGGGAACTGATCCTTCAGACAGTAATTCCTGGCAATACTGGCTTCATTTTGCCTACAAGTTCTGAACTGAAAAACAGAGAAAATGAGCAATAAAAAGAACGAGTTTTCAAATCAAAACAGGAGGCATGACATGAAGGGCGGCAAATTCGTTAGTCGGTTGATGGTATTGATTGCAGCCGGGGGATTGCTTTTCCCGATGCAGGCATTGCCATTACCTAACAACCCCCAGGTGGTCGCTGGGGAGTCATCTGTGACCCAGGCAGGTTCGCAGATGACTGTCACCCAGACAACCAATCGAGCAGTGATCAATTGGCAGGGTTATTCCATTGGCCAGGGAGAAAGCGTCAGGTATGATCAGCCTGGCGCCAGCGCCGTCTCTCTGAACCGGGTAGTTGGGCAGGACCCATCAACCATCCTGGGCCAGTTACTGGCTAACGGTCAGGTTTTTCTTATTAACCCTAACGGCATTGTTTTTGGCCCGACATCGGTGGTCAACGTCGCTGGCCTCCTGGCGACGACTATGAATATTTCCGATGCCGATTTTATGGCTGGAAACTATTTTTTCGCTCAAGACCCAAATACCGCCCTTTCATATATCATAAATAAAGGCACGATTACTGTCGGGGACAATGGATATGTTGTCCTAGTCGCTCCTCTGGTCTCTAATGAAGGGCTCATTGTAGCCAATCTCGGTAAGGTGGTCATCGGCGGCGCCGAGAGCTTCACAGTCAATTTTGATGGGACTGGCCTGGTCAATTTTGCCATTTCTACTCCCCTTGAAGGAACGCCGGGTACAGTGCTGATTCCGACCAGCCAGGTAACTGATATAGTGAGGCAAGTGGTTAATACTCCAGGACTTATAGAAGCGGGTGCCATTATAGAAGAAAACGGGGTAACCAGGTTGGTTGCGGCCAGCGGTACGGCTATCAACTCAGGCACCATCCAGGCGCTTGATGGGTCTGTGGTGCTGAAGAGCACCCAGGCCGCTGTTCTCTCAGACGGTGCAACTATGGATGCCGGCACTGGGCACTTTGAGATCAGCGCACCAAATTTCCTTCTCCGCGGAACGACCATCGGCGGCAGTGGTCTGATTGATCCGACCAATCTTTACGTGGTGCCGGACACCACGGCGACCCAACCCAACGAGGTAAACGAGACCTACATTGAGAGCCAGTCGGTGGCTGGGACTCATGTGGTCTACGACGCCGATGACCTGATCAGCATAACTGATCTTTCCGTCGGCAGCGATGGGGTCATTACCGGCGGCTCCGGCAATATCACCTTCCGGATCAGTGATGACGGTGACAATGCCGG